>JADGAL010000332.1 GCA_015232025.1 Alphaproteobacteria bacterium | reverse complement strand
TCGATCATGCCCTTGTCGCGCGCCATCTCGCGGATCCAGGTGTCGGGCATGACGGACATAGAAGGGCCTCCTCGTCGCGGGAACGCCCCCTAATTACCCCATTGGGGGAAGCCGGAACAAGCGAATGCCGTCACGCGCCCGAGGTATCGGCTTCGCGCTCGCCCGGCTCGCCGCCCTCGGGCGCGCCCGCCTCGGGCTCGCGGCGCGCCCGCGCCTGATCCTTTCGTTTGCGCAGATTGTCGCGCAAAGCCTTGGCCAGCCGGTCGCTCTGGTCGCCCTCCCGCTTGTCGCCCCGCATTTTGCCCTTGATTTCCAAGACGCGCCGAGCGATATGGTGCGCGCCCCGAGGATGGCGCGTCAAGCGCACCGCTGGTGGCCGGAAGACCCTTGCACCGCCCGCCCAAGCTATGGCAAGGTGCGCGCCTTCCGAAGATACGGAATACCGAGTTTCGCTGCCGTAGCTCAGTCGGTAGAGCATACCCTTGGTAAGGGTAAGGTCGAAGGTTCGATTCCTTTCGGCAGCACCATTCAGGAAGGGCCGCGCCATCGGGTGCGGCCCTTTTTCGTTTCGGGAGGGGCCATGGCGCTTGTCGACCTTCGCCATGTTCAGCGTCGAATCGGGACGGCTGCGCCGGCTGCGCCACATCGCCTGCCGCGCCCTGGTCACCATCCACGTCGCGCGGCCGGGCAAGCGGTAGCAAGCACGCCAAAATGGCGGCAGGCATGGTCGGCCACGAAGCAACAGGCGAGCGATAGGCTCTACCACCGGACAGCGAGTCCGTGTAAGGATAGGTAACCGTCACCAAATCTACGAGTTGCGAAATGCCGATTAAACGCGAGACCGTCCTTACAAGTGCGCTCAAACAGAACGCCGAACTTCCGTATTCCCTTCGCATCGAAGACTTCTCGATGGCGATGCAGGACGTATACGACTTCTTTCAAGACGTGAACGAGCGCCTGCAAAGCAAGGGGCTAAGCCGGCTTGACGACATGCTTCGGCCCGCTGCCATGTCGGGAATCATTTCGGACATGATTACCGCCAGCTTGGCGCGTCACTCCCGAGTACTGGTGGAGAACCGATACTTCAACGGACACCCCGACCTCATTCAGCGGGGCGTGTACCCCAACGACGCGACGAAGTCTGGTACCCATGGTATTGAGATCAAGAGTACCCGGAAGAAGGGCGGTGCCGTCGATACCCATGGGGCGCGTGAACAATGGATGTGCGTGTTCGTCTACCAGACGGACAACAAGACGGAGCCAGCGGTTCACCGGGAACCGATGCGATTCACCGAGGTCTATCTTGCTCAGGTTGTGGAAGATGATTTTCGGAGTAACGCCAGGGGCAAGTTAGGCACCCGGACCGCCACGCTCGACCGGGATGGGGTTACTAAACTGCGGCAAAGCTGGATTTACCTCGCGACACCCCCGAAGTCGCCTGTGAAGAAGACCAAGAAGAAGAAGGGCAAGGCAGGGGCGGAACCGGTGTTGCTGTGAGCCGGTACCGCCCTTCAGGTCGCTATTCTTCCGGATGAATTGATCGCAGGCGCGGAATGGCGCGGCAGGCTAGGACCGCGTAATCCGCGTTTAGTTCAGTACCGATGGCCTTGTAGCCGACGCGGGCAGCGGCGGCAAGCGTCGATCCTCCACCCACGAAGGGGTCGTAGACCACGCCGACCCCGAGAGGCAGCACCGCCCGCACCACCTGTCGCATGAACTTCTGCGGCTTGAGCGATGGATGATCGGCGATCTCCCGCTCGCTGGCGCGGGTAGGGGCGGACTCGATCACGTCCCGAAAGGGTTCGGCCGGGGAAATCCGGCGCAAGGCGCCCGTGCCCCAGCGCCGCAGGTTGGCCGCGACGGTCTTCTCGCTGAGCGGCTTTCGAAATAGCCCCCACGGCTCCCAACAGGACCGGGGCATCACCGTCACCTCTTTGAACTCACCTTCGGCACCTTTCGGGCGATCCCCGCCGCGCAAGGTCTGCACCAAGCGGATGATCTCGCCCCGTTTTTCGAAGCCAGCCTGCTCGAAGCAGGCGAAGGTGGTAGTAGACAGCAGCGGGTTGGAAGCAATCATGAGGTGACCGCCAGGAGTCAGCGCCCGGAGCGCGCGTTCCGCGAAGGCCTGAAAGAACCTTTCCAGGCGCTTGCGGTCGGCATCGGTCAACACGGTGAAGCGCGGCACCGGAGAGCGTTCGACCCCGCCGATGGCGGGGGGCATTCGCCAGACGCCGCCCCGTCCCTCACGGAGCTTGCTGTGGTCCTTGTCCTCATATTCGATCAGACCATAGGGCGGATCCGTGACGATACCGGAAATTAAGTCCTCGGGAACCTCGTCCAGCCATTCCAGCGCGTCGGCATTCGCCAGCATCACGCCGTCGCAGGGGCGGCGGATGAACTTGCCCAGGCTGCGGACGGCCTCCCACGCTTCGGCCTCCCGCCCCAGAAGGGAATGGCGGATGGTGTCGTGACGGAGGGGCTTCGCGGCTGGTTCGGTTGCGGCGAGAGCGGCATCAAGCGGCGCCATACTGGGTGTCCTTATAGAGCTTCCACATTTCCTCGAACAACTCGTTCCGCTGCATACCGCGCCGAGCAGCCTCGACGCGGAACGCCCTGGCCGTTTCCGGCTCAACTCGCAGGCTGAGTGCCGGCTTCAAGGTGGAAGCGCAGGCTTCGTTGGATACTTGGCTGCCCACTTCAGCCTCCCGCCATTGACGTCGTGACGTCAATCTGCCACATCCGCGTGATAACGTCAACAGGGTGAACAAACGCAGTCCGCTTGTCCAGGCAAAATGGAACAAACGCGAACATTCCGACCGTCGACGCGCACCGTCGGACAGCCGATAGCCTGCATGCTGGCGAGGAACAACGATGCTGGCCCTGCATCGCGCCGCCAGCCGCTTCGCCATCGTCGCCACCAACACCGATGTGGACCGGTCCTATGCCGCGATGAAGGACATGATGGGGGCGTTGAGCGAGATGACCACCGCCTGCAACGGCTGTCACGCCGGCTACCGGGTGCGTTAGGGCGCGGCGCAGCATTTCAGCGCACGAGGGGATGAAACCGTGTTATCTCATCCCCTCGACGCCCCTGGCCGGGCCTTCACGCACTGAAAGCTTCGCACGCGACATGATGTTTTTTCCAGAAGGCCATCCGCTCTCCCGCGCTCTGAGCGAGCGCGGTTACAGTGACGCGACCGCCGTTCAGACGGCGGTGCTCGAACCCGGCGCGCAGGATCGCGACCTGCTGGTTTCGGCGCAGACGGGATCGGGCAAGACCGTCGCCTATGGCTTGGCGATCGCCAAGACCCTGATGGGCGACGCGTCCATGCTGGAGCCGGCGGCCGAGCCGCTGGCCCTGATCGTCGCCCCCACCCGCGAGTTGGCCTTGCAGGTGCATCGCGAGCTGAGCTGGCTTTATCAGCATGCCGGCGGGCGCGTGGTGTCGTGCGTTGGCGGCATGGACCCGCGCAGCGAGCAGCGGATGCTGGGCCAAGGCGCCCATATCGTGGTCGGCACGCCGGGCCGCCTGCGCGACCATCTGGAACGGGGCGGATTGAAGATCACCCGGCTGAAGGCCGTGGTGCTGGACGAGGCGGACGAGATGCTCGACCTCGGCTTCCGCGAGGATCTCGAATTCATCCTCGAGGCGACGCCGCGCGAACGCCGGACGCTGCTGTTCTCGGCGACGCTGCCCAGCGACATCGTCACCATGGCCAAGCGCTACCAGCGCCACGCCTGGCGGATCGCCGTCTCGGCCGGGCAACAGGGCCATGCCGACATCGAGTACCGCGCCGTCCGCGTCGCGCCGAACGAGATCGAGCACGCGGTCGTCAACCTGCTGCGCTTTTTCGAATCGCCCACCGCGCTGGTGTTCTGCAACACCCGCGACTCGGTTCGGCACCTTCAGGCGATTCTGCTGGAACGCGGATT
>JADGAL010000331.1 GCA_015232025.1 Alphaproteobacteria bacterium | reverse complement strand
CCTGCACGACGACCCCTTTCTTCACAAGGGGGTCGGCATGATCGTCGACGGGCTGCCGGTCGAGGAGATCGAGCCCATCCTGACCCAGGACATCCAGTCCACCCATGCCCGCCACCAGCGCGCGGTCCTTGGGCACCCAAACCTCGGCGCCCTCGCGCCGCAATTCGTAGGGCACCTTGTCGTGCTGAAGCTTGGTGACGATGGCGTTGGCGTCGGCCAGTTCGAGATCGGCGTACAGCAGTTCCATCTGCGGCGACGCCATGCGCGACATCAGATAGATGAAGAACGCCAGGATGCCGACGCCAACCCCGGCCATGGCGGCCAGCCGCATGGTGCCCAAGGCGCGCAGAGACTGGAGGAACCCGTTCACCTTCGCCGCCCCTTTCGCGCCACGCACCTACCTCGACCGTGCGAGGGTATACCCCCAATTTTGAAGAGTTGGTTAACGGGGCGGCAAGTTTTGCCGGGTGGCGGGAACGAGAAAAAAGGCCCGGCGGCTTTCCGCCACCGGGCCACGCGGAGAGCTTGTTCAAATCGTCAGCGCTTGATGCGGATCAGTTCGTCCAGCATCTCGTCGGCCGAGGTGATGATCTTGGCCGAGGCCGAATAGGCCCGCTGGGTGGTGATCATGGTGGTGAACTCCTCGCCCAGATCGACGGTCGAGGATTCCAAGGCCGCGGCGGCGATCGTGCCGGCGCCCGCCTGGCCGGCGGTGCGCAGCGTGTAGTCGCCCGAGTCGGTGGTGGCGATCCACGAGTTGCCGGTCAAGGATTCCAGGCCGTTGGCGTTGGTGAAGGTGGCGACCGGGATCTGGAAGACCGGGACGCGCACGCCGTTGTCGAACAGGGCGGTGACGACGCCGTCCTCGCCGATGGTGACGCCCGAGAAGTTGCCGAACTTCGCGCCGTTCTGGTTGATGTAGGTGATCTGGTAGTTGCCCGAGAACTGGGTCATGCCGTCGCCGGTGCCCTCGGTGCCGAGCGACAGGGTGATCTTGCTCGAGGTCGTCCCGTCCATGTCCAGCGAGCCGTTCCAGAAGTCGTGGGTCATCTTGCTGATGTTGATGCCGCCCGACGCCGGGGTGCCGTTGCCGTTGAACACCAGGGCCGGCGAGCCGACGCCCTCGACCGTGAAGGCGGCCGGCGCGTTGCCCAGCCCGTCCAGCATGGTGGCCAGCGGGGTGATGGTCGAGGACGAGGTGCCGTCCTTGGCCCAGACGCGCAGGAAGTTGCCGTCGCCGGTGGCGGTGAAGTTGTCGCCGATCGTCGAGTGCTGCTTGATCGCGTTGATGGTCGCCTGCAAGGTGGCGGCGGTGGTGCCGCCGATCTGGATCTCGTCTTCGTTGGCCGGGGTGCCGGCCACGTAGGTGAAGGTGTTGCCGTCGATGATGATGGTGTCGGTGGCGATGGTGGTCGACAGGTCGATGGCGCCCATGCCGGGCACCGCGCCCAGCGACACGCTGTTCGACGAGCCGGTCTCGACGATGCCCGCCGGAACCGTCATGGTCGAGGCGGCGTTGCCGCCGAACTTCTGAATGATCAGGCTGCTTTCCGAATAGAACGAGAACAGCTCGCCGCCGTCCGACGAGTTGATCTTGGAGGCGATGTTCTGCAACGCGCTGGCCAGCGTGCCGTCATAGGTGACCACGATGTTGCCGGCCGCCGAGGCGCCCGAGGCGTCGGAGTCGAACTCGTAGGTCAGGCCGTTGATCGAGCAGGTCATGTCGTCGCTGGGCGCCGAGGCGAATTCGAAGCGCGCGGCGGCGGTATGGACGTTGCCGTCGTCGTCGGTGATCTCGGTCTTGTTGACGCCGACCGGCGGGGTGATCCGGGTGCCCCACATGTTCTCCGAGATTTTGTGCCAGGAGAACACGGTGTTGTGCGGGTTGCCCAGCGAGTCGTAGATCAGGATGCTGGTGTCGTGCTCGTCGCCGATGTCGTCCGAGGACGGCAGGTTGGCGCCCAGGCTGATGCCGGTGGTGGCGTCGGCGGTGCCGCCCAGCTCGTTGACGTTCAACGAGCGCATCTCGGTGGTGCTGACGATGTTTTCGTTGACGTAGTGGTAATCCGAGACGCCGGCGTCCCAATAGGCCTTCATGTAGGTGTTGGCGCCGATCGTGATTTCGCGGGCCTGCGGGTTCGAGTTGCTGGGGACCAGCGGCCAGCCCTGCAGGTAGAAGCCGCCGACATTGCGCAGATAGCCGTCCTTGTCGACCTTGAACGAGCCGGCGCGCGAATAGGCGAACATGCCGGTGCCGGTGGTGGCGGGGTCGCTTTCCGTGTTGGTCACGAAGAACCCCTGCCCCGACAGCGAGATGTCGGTCGACGAGCTGGTGGCCTGCAACAGGCCCTGCACGTCCATGCCGCCGCGCGGGGCGGACTGCACGCCGCCCGGCGAGTACTTGGTCATCGACACCTGCTTGGTGACCAAGGTCTGGAAGTTGATCTTGGTGCCCTTGTAGCCCACGGTGTTGACGTTGGTGACGTTGTCCGAAATCGCGCCCATGGCCGAAGCCTGGGAGGACAGACCGGAGACGCCAGCGAAGAGTGCGCCATACAAGCTCATTTTCGTTCTCCCTCATTCGGGGCGGCGGCGCCGGGCGCCCGCCACCCATCGTTCCCGGTCAATTGCTGGTGATTTTCTTGGGCGGCAGCCCGTCGCGGACGGCGATCACCTTGTCCAGGTTGATCGGCGCGCCGCCGACGTCGAGGATCACCTCGTCGCCCAGCGAGGTCACGCCGTCGACCTTGCCGGTGACGGTGACGCCGGCTTCGACGTCGGCCTGGCCCTCGTAGCCGATCGCCGTGACGGTCACGGTGTAGGAGCCGTCGGCAAGCTGCTTGCCGTTCTTGTCCTTGCCGTCCCACTCGACGTCGTAAGAGCCGGGCTTGGTCTCGCCCAGGGTGCTCCACACCACGTTGCCCTTCTCGTCGCTGATCACCACCGAGTTGTAGGCGGCCTGGCCGCCTTCCAGCGTGTAGGTGAAGCGCGCCTCGCCGTCCTGCAGCGGCAGCCGGTTGTCGTCGGCCTGGACGTATTTGCCCAGATAGTTCACCGACGAGGCGACCTTGTTGCTTTGCTGCAGGCTGATCATCGTCTCGAGGTTCTCGTTGACGCTGATCTGCTGCTCGACGTTGGCGAATTGGACCAACTGGTTGGTGAACTCGGTCGACTCCATCGGCGACAGCGGGTCCTGGTATTTGAGCTGCGTGGTCAGAAGGACCAGGAAGGTGTCCAGGTTCTCGGCCAGCTTCTTGCGCGACGAGGCGCTGTCCTGGGCGCCGGTGGCGCCGGTTGCGGAACTGATCGCCGCGGCTGCGTTGGTGGTCATTTGGCGATCCTCCTCAAACCTGGATGTCGACGCCGCCGCGCGCCGTCCGCAGGGCGGACGCGTCGTTGGCGGGGGCGGGGACGTTGTCCATGGTCATGTCGACACCGCGCTGGCGCGGCGTCCGCTGCTGCTGGTTCTGGGCGTCGCCCCTGGCCATCTCGCCGCCCTTCTCGCCGCGCAGGCTGAAATTCAGGCTGTCGGAGTCGGTCTTCAGACCGGCCTCGTTCAGCGCCTTTTCCAGATTGCGCGAGTCCTTTTGCATGGCGTCGAGGGTTTCGCGGCTGTCGGCGATGATCGTCGCGCCCACCCGGCCGTCGGTGCCGATGTCGAGCTTGACCTCGATGCGGCCCATGTCGTCGGGGCGCAACTGGATGACGATGTGGTCGTTGCCGGTCTTGGCCGCCTTGGTGATCTGGACGCTGACCTGCTCGCTGACCGGAGGCTGCGGCGTGTGCGGCTTGGCCTGCTGCGCCTCCTTGGTCTGCTGAGGCTGGGCGGGACGCTCGGCCTGCTGGGTCTGCTGGACGGGGGCGGCCGGCGTGGCGGGCTGCGCCGGGGCGGCGGCCTGGGTGGCCTGCGTCGCCTGCACGCCCTCGGCGCCC
>JADGAL010000330.1 GCA_015232025.1 Alphaproteobacteria bacterium | reverse complement strand
GGGCGCGGGGCAATTCGTCATCGCGCATACCCGCCGACGCCGCCAGGGGCGCCGCCAGCAGGGCGAGAAACACCAAACCGGGAACCGCCAGACGCATCGCTTCGTCCCCCCAAAGGAGTCGCCCCACAAGATTTAGTGCAAAAGCTCGCCCGGCGAAAGGGGGCGCGGCGCCTCGTCGCGCAGCTTTTCCTTGCGGCGGCCCAGCCGGTCGAGCAGCACATAGACCGATGGCGTGACGTAAAGGGTCAATATCTGCGAGACCAGCAGGCCACCCACCACGGCCAAGCCCAAGGGCTGGCGCAGTTCGGCGCTGGCCCCCGCCCCCAGGGCGATCGGCAGGGTGCCCATCAGGGCGGCCATGGTGGTCATCATGATCGGGCGGAAGCGCAGCAGGCAGGCCTTGCGGATCGCCTCGTCGGCGGGCAGGCCGTCGCGGCGCTGCGCCACCAGCGCGAAGTCGATCATCATGATGGCGTTCTTCTTGACGATGCCGACCAGCATCAACAGGCCGATCACCGCGATCACCGAAAGCTCCTGGCCGGTCAGCATCAACAGCCCCAGCGCGCCGATCAGCGCCGAGGGCAGCCCCGACAGGATGGTCAGGGGATGCACCAGGCTTTCATACAGCACGCCCAGCACGACATAGACCGCCGCCACCGCCGCCAGCAGCAACAAGCCCTGATTGGCCAGCGCCTGCTCGAACACCTTGGCGGTGCCGGCGAAGCTGCCGGTGATGCCGGCGGGCATGCCGGCGGCGACCGCCGCGCTTCGGATTTCGTGGACCGCCTCGCCCAGCGCATGGCCCTTGGCGACGTTGAAGGACAGGGTGACGGCCGGAAGCTGCGCCTGATGATTGACCGACAACGGCCCGGCCTGTCGCTCGATTCGGGCGAAGGCGTCGAGCGGCACCAGCGCCCCGCCGGCCGCCCGCACCCGCAGCGAGCCCAGCGCGCCGGGGTCCTGGCGCCGCTCGGGCAAGGCCTCGAGGATCACCGGATAGTCGTCGGCGTCGGTGTAGATGCTGGCCACCTGGCGCGAGCCGAAGGCGGTGTAAAGGGTCGCCCGGACGTCCGCCACCGAGACGCCCAGCGCCGCCGCCCGGTCGCGATCGATCGCCACCATGGCCTGGGGCATGTCGAGTTGCAGGTCGCTGCTGACGTCCTGGAGAATGGGCAGGCGGCGCAGTTCGTCCTCGATGCGGGCCGCCCAATGGTACAGCTCGGCCTGATCGATTCCTTGCAGGGTGTATTGGTACTGGCTTTTCGACGAGCGCCCGCCGATCCGCAGATTTTGCACCGCCTGGATGAACACCTTGATGCCCGGCACCTTGCCGAGATCGCGGCGCAAGGTCTTGACCACCTCGTCGAGTTCGGGGCGCGTTCCCCGCGGCGCCAAGGTCACGAACAGCCGCCCGCCATTGACCGCGCCGCCGCCCCAGCCGCCCGCCACCGAGGACGAGAAGGCCGCGACGTGCGGATTGGCGCCGACGATGCGGTTGAGTTCGCGCTGGCGCTCGACCATCGCCTCGAACGAGATGTCGCTGCCGCCCTCGACATTGATCAGGATTTGGCCGATGTCCTCGTTGGGCATGAAGCCTTTGGGGATCGCCCAGAACAGCCATGCGGTGCCGGCCATGGTGGCCAGCAGCGAGATCATCATCAGCGTGCGCCGCCGCAGGCTCCAATCGAGCGAGCGGGCGTACAAACGATGGATCAACAGCCACAGCCGACCGCCCGACTCGCCGCCGCCATGGCCTAAGATGCGCGCCCCCATCATCGGCGTCAGGGTCAAGGACACCACCGCCGAGGCCAACAGCGCCAGCGTCACCACCACCGCGAACTCGTTGAACACCCGGCCGACCACGCCGCCCATCGCGAACAGCGGGATGAACACCGCGACCAGCGACACGGTGATCGACACGATGGTGAAGCTGACCTCGCGCGCCCCCTTGATCGCCGCCTGGAAGGGGGGCATGCCCTCCTCGACGTGGCGATGGATGTTCTCCAGCATGACGATGGCGTCGTCGACCACCAGCCCCACCGCCAGGGTCAGCCCCAGCAGCGAGATGTTGTCGATCGAAAACCCCAGCCACCACATCGCCCCGCAGGTCGCCAGCAGCGAGATCGGGATGGCGAGGCTGGGAATCAGCGCGGCGCGCGCCCGGCGCAGAAAGGCCAGGATGACCAGCACGACCAGCCCCACGGTGACCGCCAGGGTGACCTCGACATCGTGAACCGCCTCGCGGATCGACAGCGAGCGGTCGTTGAGCACGTGTAGCGACGCCCCCGCCGGCAGATCGGCGCGGAACGAGGGCAGCAGCCCCTTGACGGCGTCGACCACCGCCACCGTGTTGGCGTCGGGCTGGCGCTGCACGGCCAGCACGATGGCGCGCTCGCCGCCGAACCAGCTTGCCGTGCGGTCGTTCTCGACGCCGTCGATCACCCGTCCGACATCGGCCAGCCGCACCGGCGCGCCGTTGCGCCAGGCGATCACCAGCCCCTCGAATTGGGCGGCGTTGGCGAGCGGCCGGCTGGCCTGCAAGGTGATCTGGCGGTCCTTGTCGCTGACCACGCCGACCGGCGTGTTGGCGTTGGCCTCGGCGATGGCGGCGCGCACCTCGTCGAGGGCGATCTTCTTGACGGCCAAGGACAGCGGGTCGACCTGGACGCGCACCGCGAATTTCTGCGGGCCGTAGATCAGCACCTGGGCCACGCCGGGCAGCCGCGACAGATTGGGCAGCAAGGTGGTCTCGGCGATGGCGTTGAGCCGGGTCAGCGGCACCGAGGGCGAGGTCAAGGCCAGCATCAGCACCGGCGCGTCGGCCGGGTTCACCTTGCGGAAGCTGGGCGGGGTGGTCATCTCGACCGGCAGGCTTCGCGAGGCGCGGGCGATCGCCGCCTGGACATCCTGGGCGGCGGCGTCGATGTCGCGCTCCAGCACGAATTCCAGCGTGATGCGGGTCGAGCCCTGCCCGTTCGACGAGGTGATCGAATCGACCCCCGCGATGGTCGAGAACTCGCGTTCAAGCGGCAGCGCCACCGACGAGGCCATCACGTCGGGCGACGCGCCGGGCAGATTGGCCGACACCGAGATGGTCGGGAAATCGACCCGCGGCAGCGCCGCCACCGGCAATTTCAGGAAGGCGACGATGCCCAGGATGACCACCGCCACGGTCAACAGGCCGGTCATCACCGGGCGGCGGATGCAAAGCTCGGCGATCATGGGCGGCGCTCGCCGAAGCGCGCCCCCTCGGCGAGGCGCGAGTGGCCATCCACCACCACCCGGTCGCCGGCCGCCAGACCCTCGGCGATCACCGCCAGCCCCTTGCTCCGGCGGGCGACGCGCACCGGGCGGACGGTGGCCGTGCCGTCCGGGCGCGCCACGAAGACGAAGCCGCCTTGCTGGCGCAGTTGCACCGCCGTTTCAGGCACCACCAGGGCCTCTTCGACCGCCACGGTGACCTCGGCGGTGACGAATTGTCCGGGCCACAGCCGGCGCTGGTGGTTGTCGCAGCGGGCCTTCATCAGAATCGTGCCGGTGGCCGCGTCGATGGCGCTGTCGATGAAGGCCAGCCGGCAGTCGACGTCCGCCTCGCCGCCTTGCGGACGAACCCGCACCGGCAACGGCTCGTCGGTCTGGCGCGCCATCACCGCGGCCAACTCGCGCTCGGGCAGCGTGAAGGCGACCAGGACCGGCGACATCTGGGTGATGGTGACCAGCGGCTGGGCATCGTTGGGGCGCGCCAGATTGCCTTCGCGCAGGGTGGCGGCGCCCAGCCGGCCGGCGATCGGGGCGCGCACCGAGGCGTGCTCGATGGCCAGCCTGGCCGCGTCGATCGCGGCGTGGTCGGCCTGGACCGCCGCCTCCAGCACGGCGACCTCGCTGACCGCCTGCTCTTGCCGCTGCGGCGTCTCGTATCCCTGGCCGAGCAGCTTGCGCGCCCGCCCGAGATCGGC
>JADGAL010000032.1 GCA_015232025.1 Alphaproteobacteria bacterium | reverse complement strand
CGATTCCGAGGCCGAGGCGCGCCGCGCCTCGACCGACGCCGAGTTGGCCCGCCTGTCCAAAGCCGCCGAAGAGGCCGAACTGCGGCGCCAGGAAGCCGAACAGCGCTCGGCCACCGTGGCGCTGTCGATCCTGGCCGGCGAGGCCCGCCGCATCGAGATCGACAACTCCCGCGTCGCCGCCCAAGCCGAATGGGAAGGCGTGCAGGCCCGTCTCAAGGCCGGCGAAAACCAGCTCGCCGCCCTGCAAGCCCGCATGGACAAGGCCGAAGCCCAGGCCGAGGCGGCGGAAAGCCGGCGCAACAACGCCGAGCGCGGCCTGCTCGAAGCCCGCCGCGCCGCCGAGCAGGCGGAAGCCGACCGCAACCTCGCCTACGCCGAGCGCGACTCGGCGCGCACCGAGGCCGAACGCCTGCGCGCCGAGGCGATGCGCGACTACCGCGCCGTACTGACCAACGCCAAGCGTTTCGGAACTTTGGTTGATGGGAAGAAGTGATTTCCGCTACATCAAGCTTCGATCGATCTTTCGGATGAGCGCGCGATGATCCTGGTGCCGATTTCCTGGGGCGAGTTGTTGGACAAGATCACCATTCTGGAAATCAAGGCCGAGCGCATGGCCGACGCCGCGCGCCTCGCCAATGTCCGCCATGAACTCGACTGCCTGCGCGCCGCCCGCGACGCGGCCGACGCCGCGTTCGGCCCCGAAATCGAACGCCTGATGGCCGACCTCAAAGAGGTCAACGAGGCGCTGTGGGAAATCGAGGACGGCATCCGCGATCGCGAAGCCGAAAAGGATTTCGGCGCCCGCTTCATCGAACTGGCGCGCGCCGTCTACCACACCAACGACCGCCGCGCCGCGCTGAAACGAACCCTCAACGCGCTGCTGGGCTCGGCCCTGGTCGAAGAGAAGTCCTACAAGGACTACGCCTGAGGCGTGACGCGCGGCTAGACTAGGTTCCCTTTTTCGCGGGACTTCCCCCAGGCTTTTTCCTCCTGGGGTCCGCAGTCGGCTTCGGCGCGCTCGGCGGTCGCAGAGGGGCGTTCGGGTCGCCCGCCATGAACAAATGGTGAATTACGAACAGCCCCGCGTCGGCCCCCCGGAGGTGCCCGGTCTCCCGAACGCGGCCGTCGTTCGGTCGAGTACCGGATGACCGGAATTCCCCGGGCGCGACCATCCCAAGGTCGCTATGATGATTTTTGACGTTACCTTCGACACCAGCTATTGCACCAGCTACGTCGCCGTTGAGCACGAAGGCGAGCATTCCGCCGAACCGCACGGAGCGGGCGTATTGCCCCCGAACAAACCGAAACATGCCGAACTGGACGTACTCACCGAAGTACGGCCGGACCCCGTTTGGCTCGCGGACGTTGAGCCGCTTGCACTCAAGGCAAAAGTAGATGTCCTCCCGCGGCGCGAGCGGCGAAAAGACAATGTCCATCCGCCCCTGATCCTCGCTGGCGGCTGGGTCGAGTTCGACCAACTGCGTGTCGATCCTAAACGGCAGATCGCGGAAGGTACGGGACTGCCGGAGGGCCTTGCACAGGGCTTCGGAGACTGTATCCTCAAGTTCATTGCCGGCTGGCGGCGGCATGGCTTCCCAGGTCTCGATAACGAGGCCGAGAATGGCCGGGACTTGTGATTCAAGGAAGTCGGTCCATTCGTCGGGCGAACCAAAATGCGTCATGAGCCCTCCACTTGGGAACTCATGAGAATGGTGCCCGCTATCTCGTCCGCATCGTTCATGGCCGCTGTCTGGGTCCAGAACCGATGGCCGATGGGCTTCACCATGTATAGGCGGGTACGGTCGAACACCATCACCCCGCGTACGATATCGAGCGTAGCGTGTGTCTGCGGCATCGCTTTCCGTACTCGATCCAGAAGCTGGAGCACGTCCCTGCTCAGCTTCCGCATCGGCTCCGCCGCCTGAGAGCCTTCGACCTTCTCGATGACGGCCACACCGACGCCGAGTGTCTCGCTCCCCCGAACTTGGCCGCGGACGGCGAATGGCCCGTGTTTTGTCCAGCCATTTAGCGTCCCGCAGAGCCGGTCGAGATACGCTTGGCGGATTGGCTGGGTTGCCGGCGTGACGGTGGGCACGAGCGGCCGGGCGCGCGTCGGCCGGATGCTATCGATGATTACATTGATCGTGTCGTTGATCAGGAGCTTTTCCAGAGGTGAAATGTCGAAATACTCCTCGATCAGCGGCTCGATCTTCGCCTCGGCATCCGACACGATGCCGACGCGATCGACGAAATCCGCATCTGCCACACGGGACGCGTCATCAACTACTTTTGCGATATCGCGGACGATCTGCCATGCGCGCTCGGGATTGGAATGCTCTTCCGGCAACGGGAATGGGAGTCTCAAGACCTCATGAACGTGGACTTCTTGCCGGCTAATTCCCCAATTCGAGGATGTATGAAACAAGAAGTAGCGCGCAAGAGGGCTACGGAGATATGCAGCTAGAAATGCCAACAAATCCTGATCTTCAGATGGTCCATGAATCCCACGCAGAGCATGCTGGAATGAGACGTCGAACTTAGAAAAAGCTATGCTTGTGTAGCCTTTAGCTACAATTACGTGCGGGGCTCTGAATATGTCGACGTTCTGGAGACGCCTTCGGACTTCGATTCCGCGATTCGGCAAGGTTTTGCAGTCTCGCTCCAGGAGGAACAAGTCCAATGCCGGTGCCGTTGCTGGAATGAAGTGCAGACTGGGCAGAGTGAGAACCCGACGGGTTCCAGGAGGATCATTCTCACCAAATGGCTGGAATCCCTCCGCCATGAGCCATGGCTTTGACGTAGAACAGTCACGGGGCTGCCGGACGACATCCCTTAGCCGAGGGTAAAGACCTAGGCGGTCGAGCAGCCTCCAGTCCCGTGGCGTTGCCCAGAATCGCTGCTTCCAGAGTTGTGGCGCATCCGGTCCGTCGAGGTCCTGGAGCAGCGTCCCGACCGTAAACGAAGTTCGGTCTTGCGGGGCGACGGTAATAACTTCCGCCTTTGTTACCGTCCAGTCAGCCTTCGGCCCCCAGTACTCGATGCGGTGGGCGGCATTCATAGGTGCAGGCTTGCGATAGCTCACGACGACCGCCGGATGGCCTGCTTTCTCGAAAAGGAATCGCTGGAAGTCGGCCAAATTCAGTACCCGGTCTATGGCGTGCCCTTTGACCCAGGATTTCTGGAAGGAGAGGGCTTTTTCGCTATGGTTAAATAGCACCCCGTGCGGCAGCACCAAGCAGACTCGGCCATCCTCCGCGACGTGTTGGGGCGCCTTCCAGACAAACGCGGCGGCGATTTGCTTGTCAGGGAGTGGCCGGTCATGTTCGGCGCACCAGACGCCAGATGGCGATTGTTCGTTGGCGGTGCTTCCCCACGGAGGGTTGCCGATGACCAGCGACACGTCCGTCGGAATTCGCCTTTTATCATTAAAGAAATCGATACAGCGGATGTTCCCCTCATCCTCTTCCGAAGCCACCAGTCGGGGCAGCGCCTTGCCTTTGTGCTGGAGCGCCTGAATGTCTCGTGGCAAGAGTTGGTCGAGGTAAGCGAGGTAGAGGCTGAAAGCGGTGATTCGGCAGGCCGTCAAGCTGACATCCACGCCGAACAGACTTGCCCTAAGGAGCTGCATCAGTTCCGTCGCCGCCCGGTCGTTCTGGGCCGTCGGGTTGACCTGCTTCTCGTTCTGTGTCGTCGGGTTGACCTGCTTCCACTCCTCGGCCAATCGATTGAAGAGGCCAACAAGAAAAATGCCAGACCCGCATGCTGGGTCGAGGAACCGCCTTCCGATCAGCGGGCCGCTACCCGCTAGGGCGGTATCCAGCACGACCTCGGCCAGAAACCGGGGAGTATAAAACGCCCCTTGCGTCTTCTGCTCGTCCTTCAGAAACCGCTCGTAAATTGCGCTGATTGTCTCGATCGGGATAAATCCGAAGTCATAGGGCCAGAATGCCATCAGCCCATCGCGAACCCGTGTCCCTTGAAAGAAATCATGCAGTGTGCCGATGTGTTGATCCTGGACAACGTCCTTCTCGACATCCAGGCTGTCACTGAACAGGTCTCCGTTGAAGTCCTCCCGAAGTTTCTCAAACAGCCGGTAGAGGGCAGTCTTTGCCTTTTGGCGATTCGGAAACCCAAGCACGCCTCGCAGGTGGGATGCGCCGCGTATATCGAGGTCGGCGAGGTAACTCTCGCCAATGACTTTACGGTCGAACAAGTAGCAGGTAAAGACGAGGCGGCAGAGGAGGGCATCGAGCACGTCGGCAGGGATGCCTTGGGAGGTGCCATCGAGCTTTTCCCTTGTATCCCTAAGGTTGTCGAGCAGATCGCGATCGACCCGCTGATTCGGGTCGAACCATCGCTGATGCGTACCGAAAAACTCGCCGGTCTCGATGGAAACCATGAACTCTTTGAGGCCGCCCGCCACGCGGTCCAGCTTTGTCACAAGGCTGGGAAAGGCGTCCCGGTTGTCAGTCGGCCGCGTCATGCCCGAGTGCACATGAACTTTCTTATCCGTCACCAAGACGAGCAGTGCCGCGCCGCCGTGATTCCAAAACCTCCGATGCAGGTCAGCTTCGTCTTCCGGCGTGATCCGCTCGGCGAGCTTGAAGTAGGCAAGCGGTGAATGGTCGGCGCACAGCACCCCTTCGATCTCAAGGGTGTCGAACGCTCGTCTCAGCAGATGGGCCTGCGGGGTCGACGGGGTGATCTGGTTCTTGCTAGTAAATAGGCTTGGCGGCCTCCTCCCTTCGACCCCGAACTCCGTTCGCCAGTCTGCTCCCGGCACTGTGGGCATCTGCGCCACCCCTTACGCCCGGGAAACGGCTGCGGGTCCCGCCACGGGTTCGTAGACCCAATGGTGAGGACGGGAGCGGCCGCAGGGAATTCCTTTTTCCGTCAATCCCCTACCCCTTCTCGGCCATGCTGGAGAAGAAGTCGATCTGCCAGCGCATCTCGTCGGGGGTCAGCGGGAAGCCGCCGTCGCGTTTGGGCTTGATCACGTCGCTGGGCGGGATGTGCGACAGCCGGGATTGGAGCTGCACCGCGAAGACCATCGACAGGCCGGCCTTCCAGGCCATCGCGACGGTGCCCTTGGCGCTGTGGGTGGCGACGATCTTGCGCACCAGGGCCAGCGGCATGCCCGAGCGCACCGCCAGGGCGGCCAGCACGAAATCGCGGTCGTTGGTGATCAGGGCGCCGGTGATCACCTGTTCGACCAGCTTTCCGCCCTGGTGCATCTGACGGGCCGCCTCGAGCGGGTCGGCCATCACCGGGGTGCCGCTGGGCGGCGGCGGCTCGTCGCGGGCCGGGCGGTGGGCGATGTCGGCGCCGCCGTCCTCGTCGATGCGCCGACGCACCGTGGCGGCCACCGCCGCCAGCGTCTCGGGCGGCAGATCCTGGCGGCGGTTCAGCGCCTCGAGCAAATTCTCGGCGACGAATTGGGCCAGCCGCGAGGCGGCCTTGGGCGAAAGCTGCGGCCGTTGGACCATCGGCGCGTGCCACGTCTTGATGCCCGGCGCGCGGTCGATCAGCATGTCCAGGGTCTCTTCGCGGATCTGGGCGCTGCGATTGGCGAGCAGGATGGCGATGGCCGCCGTGTCCTCGGAGGCGGCGATCGCCTCGGCGACGCGGGCGCGCACGCCGTGGCGGCGCGAAATCGCCGACAGGGCGGCCGGGGTCGGGCTGCTTTCGATGATTTCAAGCAGATCGTCGTCGGTCAGGACCGGCGAGTTTTCCAGCACCGGCGTCGAGACCACCATCTCGACGTCGGCGGCCAGCCGGCGGATCACCTCGGGCGGCGCGTCGGCCACGTCCTTCAGCGTTTCCGAAATGATCTGGCGCACCCGCACGATCTGGTCGCGGGCCAACAGGACCAGCGCCTCGTAGGTCATCCGGCGCAGGCGGTCCTGTTCGTCGGCGCTGAGATCGGGGGCCAGCCGGGCGACCTTGCCGGCCAGCACCTTGCGCACCTCGTCGTCGGCGTCGGCGGCCAGCAGAAGATCGGCCTGCGGCGGCGTCGAGCGGTTCGAGGCGATCTCGTGGCGCACCTCGGGCGACGGATCGCCGGCCAGATAGTAAAGGATTTCGGGCCGCACATCCTCGCGCGCCGCCAGGGTGCGGCGCACCTTGGGGTCGGGATGGTGGGCCAGCTCGCGGGCCTCCTCATAGCTGAGCGAGGCGCTCGACGCCTCGGCGCTCATGCCCAGAAGGCGGCGCAGCAGGTTATTCATCGCCCGCCCCCTCGCCCGTGGCCGGCGGGGCCAGAAGCCACGCGGCCTTGCCGCCGCGCTTGACCTCGTACATCGCGTGATCGGCCCGCGCCAGCAGTTCCTGAAGGCTTTCCGGCCGTCCGGGATCGTGGACCGCGACGCCCAGCGAGAGGTGCAGCGGCGCCTCGGCGCTGCCCGACCAGCAGGCCAGGCCCTCGCCCGCCGCCACCAGCGAGGTGCTGCGACGGACCGCCACCACCTGGTCGGCGCCTTCCAACCACAGGGCGAACTCGTCGCCGCCCAGCCGCGCCACCAGATCGGACGGCCGGGTGTGCGACAGCAGCAGGTCGCGCACCGCCAGCAGCGCCTCGTCGCCCTTTTGATGGCCGTGGGCGTCGTTGACCAGCTTGAAATTGTCGAGATCGACATAGATCAGCGCCGCCGAGCGTCGTTCGCGGGTCAGGCGCAGATAGCGGCGCCCCAACTCCTCGAAAAAGGCGCGCCGGTTGAACAATCCGGTCAGCGCGTCGGTGCGCGACAGGGTCAGGATGCGCTCGTGATTGGTGATCTGCTCGTTGGCGATGCCGATCTGGTTGGCGACGTCGCCGATCAGCAGGCGGTCGTCGTCGCTCCAGGGCGGCGCCTCGGCGTCGCGCCACAGGCAGACGGCGCCGTTGACCTCGTGGCGATAGCGGCTGACCGTGGCCAGTTCCAGCCGCGTTTCGTGATGATCCGCCGCGATCAAGGTCCGCATGATCGGCGCGGCGTCGCCGCGGACGCCGAATTCGGCGGCCAGCGTATGGCCGCCGGCGCGCCCCTCCATGCGGAAGATCTGGCAGCCGCTGGCCCCCAGGGCGCGGGCGGTCGCCTCGGCGGCGGCCTTCAGCATGTCGGATGGATCGACCACGTCGCGGATGGTGCGCACGATATAGTTCAGCAGCCGCTCGCGGTTGTTGGCCCGCCCCAAGGCCGCATCGCGCGCCCGCTCCAGGGTGACGTCGCGGCACAGGCCGCGCGCGCCGCGCCGTTCGCCGTTCTCGCCCAGCAACGGCGCCGCGCTGGCCCGCAGGCAGGCCACCTCGCCATTGGCGCGGCGCATCCACACCTCGGTGCCGTCGACCGGGTGCGAGCAGCCGAACGGCGAGGGCTGCGCCTCGATTCCGTTCTGCTGGCCGACCAGGAATTCGTCGGGCGCGTGTCCGACCAGCCGGTCGGCGCCATAGCCCAGCGCGCCGCGCGGCGAGACGAACACGAAGCGCCCGTCCTTGCCGACCTCCCAGGCGAAGTCGCTGGAGATTTGGACAAGGTCCTTGTAGCGCTGGCGCGACTCGACCAGGGCGGCGCGCAGATTGGCTTCCAGGGTGAGGTCGCGACCAAGCGCCAGGACCCGGCGATCGGCCAGCGGCAGCAGGGTCACCTCCAGGATTTGCGAGCCGTTGTCGGCGGGCAGGACCAGCGATTCGACCGTGGCCACGCCCTCGGCCCCGACCTCGGCGGCCAGCGCCAGGATGTCGGGGGCCAGCCCGCCCTCGATCGCCTCGCGCAGGCGCTGGGCGCGGGGATTGGCCGCCTGGACGCGGCCATCGGCCAGGATCAGCGCCGGATCGGGATGGGTGTCGAGCAGCCCCGACGCCAGAGTCAGAGGGCCGGCGCATTCCGCGTCATCGTCGCGTCGCTCGATCCCCCCCTCCATGCTCCAGCCCATCCTTATCCCCGGCCAGTTCCGCTCAATAGCATACCACCCGCGCGCAAACGATCGGAAACTATGCGATCACGCCCTTGCCTTTCGTGGCCGGGCCGCGTACCTGATGTGACCATGGCACCAAGCGAGAATAGCACCGAATCAAGCCTGGGCGGAACCGACCACGTCGAGGCCTGGGTATTCGATCTGGACAACACGCTGTATCCCGCCTCGTGTACGCTTTTCCCGCAAATCGACGTGCGGATGCGCGCCTTCATCGCCGAGCGCCTTGGCCTGCCCTTGGACCAGGCCTTCCGCCTGCAAAAGCGCTATTACCGCGACTACGGCACGACCTTGCGCGGGCTGATGCTGGTGCACGGCGTCGAGCCGACCGCCTTTCTGGACTATGTCCACGAGATCGACTGCTCGGTGCTGACGCCGTGCGGCCGGCTCGACGCGGCGCTGGGCCGCCTGCCGGGGCGCAAGCTGGTGTTCACCAACGGCTCGGAGCGGCACGCGGTCAACGTGCTGGCCCGGCTGGGCATCGCGCGCCATTTCGACGGCATCTTCGACATCGGCGCCGCCGACTACATCCCCAAGCCGCAGCCCGCCACCTATGACCTGATGGCGCGCCGCCACGGCGTCGACCCGCGCCGCGCCGCCATGTTCGAAGACATCCACGCCAATCTGCGCCCCGCCGCCGCGATCGGCATGACCACGGTGTGGGTCAACGACCCCCATGCCGAATGGGGCCTGCCGACCCCCGGCGAGGATATGAGCCACGTCCATCACGAGACCGCCGATTTGGCGGGGTGGCTGGACGCCCGCCATCCGGCGGTTTATTGTCCGCCAAACGAATAGCCGCGAGAAGCCACATGACCGTCGAAGCCCTGCGCACCACCGTCGACCAAGCCTGGGAAGACCGCCAGTCGATCAGCCCCGCGACCACCGGAGCGGTGCGCGACGCCGTCGAGGCGGCGCTCGATCTGCTCGACGCCGGCACGGTTCGGGTCGCCGAGAAGATCGACGGCGCCTGGCGCACCAATCAGTGGCTGAAGAAGGCGGTTCTGCTGTCCTTCCGGCTGAACGATTCGAAGCTGATCGCCGGCGGCCCGGACGGCTCGTTCTGGTATGACAAGGTGGCGTCCAAATTCGCCGGATGGGACGAGGCGCGCTTTCGCGCCTCGGGCATTCGCGCGGTGCCCGACTGCGTGGTGCGCCGCTCGGCCTACATCGCGCCCGGCGTGGTCTTGATGCCCAGCTTCGTCAATGTCGGCGCGCGGGTGGACGGCGGCACCATGGTCGACGGCTGGTCGACGGTCGGCTCGTGCGCCCAGATCGGCCGCAACGTCCACATCTCGGGTGGCGCCGGGATCGGCGGCGTGCTGGAACCCTTGCAGGCCGGCCCGGTGATCATCGAGGACGACTGCTTCATCGGCGCCCGCGCCGAAGTGGCCGAGGGCGTGATCGTCGAGCAGGGCTCGGTGCTGGGCATGGGCGTGTTCATCAGCGGCTCGACCAAGGTGGTCGACCGCGCCACCGGCGAGATTTATTACGGCCGCGTTCCGCCCTGGTCGGTGGTGGTGTCGGGCTCGATGCCCGGCAAGCCGTTCCCCGACGGTTCGCCCGGCCCCAGCCTGTACTGCGCCGTGATCGTCAAGCGGGTCGACGAGAAGACCCGCGCCAAGGTCTCCATCAACGAGCTGCTGCGCGATTGAACGCCAACCACGACCCGCTCCCGCTCGCCCAAAGCCTGATCCGCCGCAAAAGCGTCACCCCCGACGACGACGGCGCCCAGGATGCGCTGGCGCGCGCCTTAAGCGAACTGGGCTTCGCCTGCCGGCCGATGCCGTTCGGAGGCATCGCCAACCTGTACGCCCGGCTGGGCTCGGACGGCCCCAACTTCTGCTTCGCCGGACACACCGACGTGGTGCCGACCGGCGGACCCTGGACGGTCGACCCGTTCGGGGCCGAGGTGATCGACGGATACCTCTACGGCCGCGGCGCGGTCGACATGAAGGGCGCCATCGCCTGTTTCGTCGCGGCGGTGGCCCGCCGACTGGCCCAGGCCGGCCCGCCCCCCGGCTCGATCAGCCTGCTGATCACCGGCGACGAGGAGGGTCCGGCGATCCACGGCACCCGCGCCGTGCTCGACCGCCTGGCCGAAGAGGGCGAGCGGATCGACGCTTGCCTGGTCGGCGAGCCGACCAGCCCCAACCGCATCGGCGAGGCGATGAAGATCGGCCGGCGCGGCAGCTTGAACGCCCGGCTGCGGGTGCTGGGCGCCCAGGGCCACGTCGCCTACCCGCATCGCGCCGACAACCCGATCCCGCGGCTGCTGCGCGTCTTGAACGCGCTGACCGAGGCGCCGCTCGACCAGGGCAGCGCCCATTTCCAGGCGTCGAATCTTGAAGTGACGACCATCGACGTGGGCAACCCGGCGGTCAACGTGATCCCCGCCGAGGCCACCGCCGGCTTCAACATCCGCTTCAACGACCTGCATTCGGGCGCCTCGCTGGGCGAATGGATTCGCGGGCTTTGCGACAGGCTGGGCGGCGCCCACGAATTGGCGATCGAGGTCTCGGGCGAATCCTTCCTCACCCCGATCGGCCCCTTGAGCGAAGCGGTCGCCGAGGCCTGCCGCGAGGTCACCGGCCTGGTGCCGGCCGCCGACACCGGCGGCGGCACCTCGGACGCGCGCTTCATCCGCAACGCCTGTCCGGTCTTGGAATTCGGGCTGGTCGGCCAGACCATGCACAAGATCGACGAGCGGGTCGCCGTCGCCGACCTTGAGACCCTGACCCGCATCTATGAAGGCGTGCTGCGCCGCGCGTTCGACCGGCCATGGTGACCCTGCGCGATCTGCTGGCCGCGATCTACGGGGCGCTGCGCCTGGCCCGGCTGGACCCCTCGGGGCTGGCCTTCTTCGATAACACCGAGGAAAGCTTCTGGCGCTCGTTCTGGGCCGCCGTGGTGGTGGCGCCCGGCTACATCCTGATCCTGGGCCTGCATCTGATCCGCCAGCCCGAGGACGATCCGTTCCGGTATCTGGCGGTGCAATCCATCGCCTATGTGATCGGCTGGGTCGCCTTTCCCCTGGCGATGGTCCACATCAGCCGCCTGCTCGACCGCGAGGACAAGCTGTTCCGCTACATCGCGGCCTACAACTGGTTCCATCTGGTGCGCACCGCGATCCTGGTGCCGCTCGCCCTCTTGAGCGCCACCGCCGTCCCCGAAGGCGCCCTGGCCTTCCTGTCGCTGATCGTTCTCGCCGCGCTGCTGATGTATGACTGGTTCATCGCCAGCCGCGCCCTGGAAATCGACATGATGTTCGCCAGCGGGCTGGTGTTCATCGACCTGTTCTTAGGCTTCATGATCGACGGCGTGGCGCGGTCTTTGGGTTAGGGGGCGGAAGGGGTCGGGCCGGCAGAACGATCGGGTAGCGGCCCGCCGAAGCGCGCACCGAACAAAGAACGGTCGCGAGTCCGGGGCGAGAACCGATCGTATCGGGCGTCGACAGCAGCGCGCACGCCGTGGCGAGGTCGGCCGGCTCGCTCCAAACCGGCCAGACGAAGGCGAGGTCGCGGTCCAGCCGGCGCGTGCCGGTCGCCACCGGGCGGTTGCCGGACGGAACCACCGGCAGGCAGGGCAGCGCGGCGAGGGCCAGCCGATTGGCTCCGGCCATCCGACGCGGCTCGTTGCCCTTCCACGCGGCGGGTGCGGCGGGATCGTGCATGGCGTAGGCGTGCTCGCGGGCGTCTTCGGGGTCCCAGCGCAGGCTGTCGAGGGAGCCATCGGCGTAGTCCCAGGCGTGGAACAAGGCCCGATCGAGGTGCTCTCGACCCACCGCCTTGGCCAGCGCCCGCGCCGCCTTCAGGAAATTGGTCTGTCCCGCGCCCAGCATGACGAACGGCGTCACGTCGGCGCGGTCGGAGTCGCCACCCCACCCGGTCGCGGTCGAGAAGGCGCGCAGCCACGAGGACGCGGCCTCGTCGCCGTCCTTGCACGCGCGCTCCAGTCGCTCTCGCAGATCGTCGGGGGCGAAGCCGACGTCGGCGCGGCCGGTGAAGGCGGGAAGTGCCGCGTGGTCGCGCGCCAGGGCGGATTCCAAGGCGTCCAGCACGCTCGCGGTGTCCAGCGGGCGGGCGGCGGACAGGCTGGCCGCGTGCGGAAACGCGTCCTCCCAGACCAACCGCACCCCATCGTCGGGCCATGCGCCGGTCAGCAGGCGCAGCACGCCCAGTCCGGCAAGGAAGCCCGCCAGCGTGTCGGCGCGCAGGCCGGGCAGCGAAAGGACATGGCGCGCCCGCCCCTCCGTTGGGCTGGCGAGCCCGATCGGCCTGGAGTGGACCGGCTCGGCGTCGCCGCTCTCCCGCTTGGACGCCGAGCAATGATGGTCGGATAGGCGGACGACCGCCTCCAGCCATGCCAAGCCCCAGGGACCGTGGCGTCGCGTCAGGCGCTCGAAGCGGCCGGGCCAATTGGCGCCGACCGTGCTTGCGCCCACGTCGTAATCGGCCTCCAGCACCGGGCCACCCGGCCAGGACAGACGGAGCGTGGCCGCGGCCCCGGCGGGTGGCGCGGGCGGCAAGGGACGGCCGCGGCCGTGATGGGTGGCGACCAGCCACTGCGCCAGTTCGCGAACCGAGTCCGGCATGTCGACCCGCTCGGCGAGAGCCAGGGACCATGCCTCGTGCCTTACGCCGCGCGGCAAGCCGGCCAGCCTGCGGGCTTCGGCACGGGCCGCCCGCGTGGACAGTCGCTCGCCCTTGGCGAGCGGTTCGGTCACCGCGAGACGGTCGCCCCCGCGCAACATCGCCTGGAATCGCTTTTCCGCTTTACCCAGATCGTGCAGCAGGGCGCCCCACGTCACCGCCTCGGCCGGTGCGCCGGTCAGGCCGCGAGCCTCCGCGAACTTCGCCGCCATGTCGGCGACGTCGGCAAGGTGATCGGCCAGTTTGATCTCGGCTCCGGCGTCCAGCGAACCGTCGTTTTCGGTGGTCGGGCTGGGGGTCTCGGGACGGGGCTCGCGCAGGATGAAGCCGTCTTGGGGAGGGGGCGCGTCGTATGGAACGATCGTCCATGCGCCTGTGACTCGGGCGATCAGCGAGCGCCACCGATGGTCGGCGGGCAGGATCTCGGCGGCCGTCTTCAGGCGTTCGGCGAAATCTTCGACAAGCTCCTTGTCGTCCTTGTCGATCAGCGCGTCGATCAGGTGACGAGCGTCCGGCCCCCGCAGGCGAAGGACGGAGGGACGTTTGGCCTCGGCGCGCGCCTGATCGGCAAGGTCGGGTACCGGCTTGCCGGCGCTCGGGTCCCAGGTCATGCTTTCCGTGTCGATGCCGCCACGATCGGCCGGCACCAGCAGCGTCATGCCCGGACGCAGGTCCCCCGCCCACACGACGCGGCTGTCTTCGCCGGCCCACAGCAACGCCCGCCGGCCGCGCGTCACGCGATCCTCGCGGGCGGCCGCGGACGGGGCGTCGGCCAGGACATCCTCGTCCTGCTCGGCCAGCCAGCGGCGCGCCGCCGAAAGGGGCAGCGCCAAAGCCTCGCCCGTCACCGGCGGGCAGGAGTCGACCAGGGCGATGGCGCGCTCGGGCACGTCGAGGTCGCGCTCGAACAGATCCTCCCGCCAGACCACCTGGACCTCGCCCTCGCCGCCGCGGCCATGCAGAAACAGCGCCGGGTCGGGATCGGGGGCGGGTCGGGGGTGGGTCCGCGCGAACAGTCCGGCCATGACCGAGTCCAGCGGCTCGTATGGCGGCGCCTTGCCGGCCAGCGTTTCCCAGATCGTCGCCGGCACCGCGTCCAGGGTCGCCCAGCCAAGGTCGATCGTCGGCTCGCCCGCCGCCTTCTTGCCGCGCTTCGGGGCCGCCGGAACGATGGCGTTCTCCTTCAGCCACGCCCAGGTGGCGCCGACCGAGTCGCCATAGACGGGGTCGAGCACCGGCTTGGCGCGCAGCCGCTCGGTCGGGCAGACCAGCACCAGCGGGCTGTCGCCGCGCGCGCCCAGCCGGTCGACGCGGCCGACCCGTTGGGCCAGCGCGGTCAGCGGAGCGGCCTCGCTGACCATTCCGTCAAGGTCCAGATCGACGCCCACCTCGATGGCCTGGGTGGCGACCACCACGCAGGGCGGTTCGGCGGCGCGATCACGTCCGGAAACCGCGACGAGGCGGTCGCGCCAGCGTTTCCATACCACCTCCCGGTCGACCGGGCGCATCCGGCCGGTCAACAACACGGTGTCGATCCCTTGGCCGGACAGCAGGCGATGCACGGCGCGGGCGCGCCCAACCGTATTCAAGACCGCCGCCACCCGGCGCACCCCACCGCCCTGGTCGAGCATCGCCAAGGCCCGCTCGGCCACGGTGGCGGCCAGATCGGCATCGCGAACCTCGACCAGCCGCGCCGTCTTGATGGCGGACAGCCGCGGTCCCAGCACCGGGTCGGCGTGATCGGCCGGGCCGAGCAGGGCCGGGGCGGTCGAATCGGCCGCCGTCGCGGTCACGCGGACCAGCTTGACCGGCTCGGGCGCGGCCAGCGGCTCGCGGCACCAGGGCGCGGACTGCAGATGACGAACCGCGGCCACCACCCGGCCGAAGGGGATCGCGATATGCGCCTCGTCGAGCAGGATCAGGCTGTCCATGCCGGTCAGGCCGGCATGGATCGGAGCCATCGCGGGGCTGACGCCGTAGCCGCGGAACAGCATCCGGCTGCCCACCTGATCGACCGTCGAAACGATGACGCAGGCTTGGGCGGGCGAGAGCGGGGCTTGATCGTCGAGCGGCATGCCGCCACGCCACAGCTTCACGTCCAGCGGCTCGGTGGCCGTCTCATCGAGCGCCATCAGCGCGTCGGCGACCGCGCGGACGACGCCGCCTGTCGAATCCCGCAAAGCGGTGGCGAGTTTGGTCGCGCGGTCGAAGACCTGATCGGCGACCAAGCGCCGGTCGACCACCCAGAACAGCCGCCGGGGCACGGCGACGCCGCCCGTGGCGAGGTGCCACACCGCGACGTCGAGCGCCATGGTCTTGCCGGAACCGGTGGGAGCGCGCACCGTCTTGGGCCAACCCTCCCCGGCTGCGACGCGGCGAAGCAGGGCGATCTGCCAGGGGAACGGGTCCTGGCCGTGCACCGCCCGGACGAAATGAGGGAACTGGTCGATGGGCAGGCTCATCATCGCGCCCCGTCGTCTTGTTCGTCCGCGATGGGCAGGCACAAGCCCATGCCGAAGAAGCGGCCGGCCCCGATCAGCACCGGCCCGCGCACTTGGGCGTCGAACTCCAGCAGAACGTGCCGCAATGGCCTGTCATGGCCGCGGCCGGGCCGCGCCCGCATCAGGCGGACATGCGGCACCCCGGTCACCATCGGCCACGCCCCGAATGTGATCCTCGATGGCGCCGGAAGGCCGGTGGCCTGGACGGCGCGGGCGACGATCTCCTCGGCGGGCAGTGCTTTTTTCGGGAACCGGTCGAGCATCATGGGCGTCACCGTCACCCAATGACGCGAGGGCTTGACGTAGCGTTGCGCGTTCAGACCCCTGGGCGTGGACGCGATCCATCGTTCCACCCCCATCACGCCCGCCGACGTCTTGACATGGTCCAGCCCGGCCAGCGTGCGATCCACATAGGCCACCGCGTCCTCGTCCAGACCGGCGGGGTAGACCACCGCGAAGCCCATGATCCGACCATCGGCGTGCCCATGGTCCAGGTCGGCCAGCGGCACGATGGCGATGTGCGGCGCGGCGGTCACCGCGCCATCGGCGTCGCGCCCACTGATCACGGCGCGCACCGGGGGGCCGTTGATCGCCTCGGCGCGGCTGACCAGGGCGCGGTGGACCGCATGGGTCAGCAGGGCGGTGTGCCGAAGCTCCATGCCCACGCCGCCGATGCGGCGGAAGACCATCCACTCGCCATGGACCGATGGCGCGGCCGGCGGGGGATCGCCGAGTTTGGCATAGGGCTGCCAAGCGCCGGGGTCCGCGAGGTCGCCTTTTTCGTGGGCCGCGTCCAGGTCGGCCAGCCGTCCCGGCCGCGGCACGCGCAACGACATCTCCGCGTTCCGTGTCGCGGCCGGCACAAGGCGCGGCGGCGGGGCCTCGTCGACCAGACGCACCGCCACCAAGGTGCTGGAATGGCCAAGCCAAGCCACCTGATCGGCCAAGGCCGCCAAAGTGGCGCGGTGCTCGCCCGGCGTCGCGGCGGGCCAGATCAGGTGAACCACCGGGTCTTCGGGCAGGGCGGCGGGAAAGGTGCGCCCGTTGCGCCCCTTGTCGATGTTGGGAAGGTCGTTGCGGGGAACGTAATGGGTGACCACGTCCCGCCACCCCACCCGCTCGGCGCAGGCGATCTCGGGCGCGTCCTGGCGTTCCAGCCACGACAGCGCCTCGCGCCCGGCCTCGCCGCGTCCGCCGCGCCCCCACGAGGCGACAAGGGCGCTGTACAGCCGGTTGGGGTGCGGCGGCCATTCGGCGCGGCGCCGGTCGGCCCGATCTTGCGCGCCCACCACGCCAGTCAGGTACTCGATGCGGAAGGCCAGCACGGGCGTCAGCCTTCCGCGTCGTCGTCACCGCCGCTCAGACGGTCGGAGGTGGTCTTCAGTTCGACCAGCTTGGGCGTGGGAACAAGAGCGAGCGCGCCGTCGCGCCACGTGAAGCCGGCGTCGCGCACCGCCGCCACGGCGTCCCGGTACAGCGCCAGGGCGCCCGCGTAATCGAGATCGAACCGCTCGGCGCCCTCGGCGGTCAGCAGTTCGAAGCCGCCCCGTTCCTCGGCCACCTGACGATTCAGCGGCGGCTCGGGGATCAGGAAGCAGCCGGCGCGCAAATCATAGCCCTGGCGCACTTGCGCCGCCAATTCCAGCAGCCCCATGGCGGCCAGCATCGCCCGCCCCGCCTCGTCGCGCGCCGCGGAGCAAACCCCCGACTTGTCGGGAAAACGCAACTGCCGCAGCCGGATGAACGACAGCACGGCGGAATGAACCGCATGCTCGACCGCGCCGCCGAGCGGGAGAATTGAAGGCTTCACGTTGCCATGGTGGATTTTCGAAAGGCGGGTGGACTTGCCTTTCCCGACCGGTTTGCCCTTGTCATCGGTCGGGGCGATTTGCCAGTCGCGGCCGTCGTCGATAAGTTCCACGGCCACTTTCCAGATGCCCAGAGCATCCAGACGACTGGACGACTTCACGCCCGCCTGAAAGCCGATGCCGGTGATCGAACTGGTGACGGCGCGGGTCATCCGCACGTTGGCGCGGGTGCGCAGCCCGGTCGACCACCACACGCCGTGCAGCAAGGACGCCGGATCGGTCTCGAACAGGGCGGTGGCAGCGGCGTCGCCCTTCTGCATGGCCAAGCCGACGGGCGAATCCTGGAACGGCACGCCGTCGAGCAGGCTGTCACGGAACACCGCGTCGGCGGCGCGGTGCGACAATTCCAGACTGGTGAAGGTGCGCGGAATGCCCTGATGGGGCAGTGTGACCGCCAGATGCGGCAGCGCCACCCCCTCGTCGCGATGCACCCCGAGCAAAGCCAATTCGAGGCGGTTGGCTTGGCTCTGCACGGAGTCAAGGACCACGCAGTCGACCGCCTCCGCCTCCGCCTCCGCCTTCCCCTCCCTCTTTACCCAGCGCTTCTCAGTCGCATGCCGTGGCCCTTCCCCTGGATAGGTCGGCGGGTTGATATGCTCCTGCGCCCCACCGGCCGGCCCGAGTCTCACCTTCAAACGCACCGCCTGCGCATGACGAACCGCGTTCACGAGATCGGAATAAGACGGCATGACGTGACTCCACTGCGTCTGGTTGCGGAGCAAGCCTAGTGGAACACGGATGTGGAACGCAACAGGCGGCTTCGCTTCAATGAGGCCCCGGCATTGCTGCCGGGGAAGATGCTCGCTTCAATGAGGCCCCGGCATTTCTGCCGGGGAATGCGACAGACGGCACCGCCACCTGTCACTCGACGAGGCCCCGGCATTCCTGCCGGGGAAGATGTGGAATGCACCAACCGGCACCGCCGCCCGTCGCTTCAGCGAGGCCCCGGCATTCCTGCCGGGGAAAGGGCGAAGGACAACGTGTTAATCCGGATAACTGCCCAATCTTCAACGAAGCCCAAACGTTTCCGCTTGAGAAGAGCT
>JADGAL010000329.1 GCA_015232025.1 Alphaproteobacteria bacterium | reverse complement strand
CAGGCTGCCCGGCTCGTACTTGGCGCCGTCGGTGTCGGTGCCGGTCACCGCGTATTTGCCGACCAGACTGGCGGCATCCTGCGCGAAACCGGGAGCAACCATGGCGACCATCATCACGGACGCCAATGCGATCGAACGAAACATTTCCCAACCCTCCTTCCGAGCCCTTCAGCGGGCGATGGCGGCATTAGGCAAGGAACAGGCGGATTTCGCGCGGCGCTCGGCCGTTGTGCGCCATGGCGATCTGCCGCAAGATGAGACCCCAGTCGGGTTTGGGGAGTGGGCACATCCGGCATGGTGGACCTCAAGGCGGCCGTTGACTTGGTCGAGTCCATTTACGACGCCGCGTCGGACGGCGCGGCGCGCGTCGGCTTTCACCGAGAGTTGACCGCCGCGATGGGCGGCGATGGCGCCATGTCGGTCGAATTCGATCTGGACGCGCGCGTCGCGGTCGGCTGGGAGGTCGACGGCTACGACCCCGATCTGGCCGAGCGTTTCTGTCGGCGCTATCTTCCCCTCGATCCGCGCGTCCCCTTCTTTTTGCGCAGTCTGGGCGGCGTGGTCCCCACCCACCGGGCGGTCGATCCGGCGACCTTTCGCGGCAGCGCGGTGTTCAACGAATTGCTGCGGCCGCATCGCGCCGAGCAGGGCGCCGTCATCAGCGCGCCCACCATCGATGGTCGCGCCGTCTTCCTGGCCATCCTGCGCGATGGCCGGCGGGGAGAGTACGAGGACGAGGACTTGCGCCTGCTCGAACTCCTGCGGCCGCATTTCACGCGCGCCCATCGCGTCGCGGCGGCGCTGGCCGATCTCGAAGTCCGCCATCGGGCCAAGGAGGCGCTGCTCGATCGGCTTAGCGCCGGCATTCTTCTCGTCGACGGCTCGGGAACGCTTCGCTACGCCAACGCCGCGGGCACGGCCCTGCTGGTCGAGGCCGACGGGCTGCGGCTGGCGCGCGGTCGCGTGACCTCTGCCGCCCCTTGGATATCGCGGCGGCTGGAGGGGCTGATCGCGGCGGCCCACCGGGCCACCGTCGATCCGTCCTCGGGCGGGCTGGTCGAGGTTTCCCGGGGGCCGAACCAACCCTCGCTGTCGGTTTTGTGCGTGCCGATCGGCCTGACCGGCCTGCCCGCGTCGGGTCGCGCGACCGTCGCGCTGATCGTGTCGGACCCGCGACAGGGCGTGTACGCCCCCGCCGCCGCGCTGCGCGCCCGCTACGGCCTGAGTGGGGCCGAGGCCCGTCTCGCCGAGGCGCTGGTCGAGGGCCGCTCGCTGCGCGAGATCGCCGACCAGGGCGGCCCGGCCTATCAGACGTTGCGTCAGCAGTTGAAGGCCCTGATGCGGAAAACCGATACCAATCGCCAGTCCGACCTGGTCCGCCGGCTGATGCTGCCCTCGATGCTGATCCGCCCACCGGATTGAGACGCGCCGTTTGAATCGGTTCCAATTCACCACCCCCCAATTGGGGAATGCCCGTCACCCGCCGGCCACCTAAGCTGCCTGGCTTGGAAGGCCGGGGGGGACCGGATGAGGGCATCGACCAGCGATCCGCTTCGACACTTCCCGCCGTCGGCGGCGCGCCTGCGCCTCGCGCGCGGGCACGCGCCGGACACGCCTGGTTCCGAGACCGTGGCGGGCGCGGCGCTGCTCACCGACATCGTCGGCTTCACCGCGATGGCCGAACGCCTCGCCGCCAGGGGAGCGGTCGGCGCCGAGGACCTGGCCGGCCGGTTGAACGCCCATTTCTCGACCCTGATCGAGACCGTCGCGGCGCATGGCGGCGAAATCCTGTCCTTCGCCGGCGACGCCCTGCTGGCGTTCTGGCGGGACGACGGGTGCGGTCCCGCCACTTGCGTCGCCCACGCGGCGGCCTGCGGGTTGGCCGCCCAGCGCGGACTGGGCGGCGCCGCGCAAGAGATTTCGCAACGGGTGACCGTCGCGTTCGGCGCGGTGACGTTGGCCCTGGTCGGCGGCGTCGACGACGACTGGGTGTTCGTGGCGGCCGGAGACGCCATCGCGCGGCTGGGCGCCCTGGACGGCTCGTGCCGGGCCGGCGACGTGGTCCTATCGCCCGAGGCGGCGCGTCTGGTCGAGTCCCATACCCACGACCTGGTCGAGGGCGGCGCGGCGCGGCTGCGCGCCGCCGCGACCTTTTCCCGTCCCCCGGTCGAGCCGCCCTGGCTCGATCCCGATTGGGCCGAGCGCCTGGCGCCCCATCTGCCGCGGGCGGTGCGGGCGGGACTGGCGAATCGCGGCGCGTCACCGCGATCTTCGTTCTTCTGCCGCCCTCGTCGGGCGATTTGGCCGCCGACCTGCATCGGCGGCTTGCGGCCATTCAGCGTCGGCTGCACCGGCAGGGCGGCGCCATCCACAAGGTCGCCGTCGACAACAAGGGCATCGCGGTGATCGCGGCCATGGGCCTTCCCGGACTGGCGCACGAGGACGATCCCGCGCGGGCCGTCCGGGCGGCGCTCGACATGGCGGACGATCTGGCCGAGACGGACGGCGCGGCCGCCATAGGCATCGCCACCGGGCGCGCCTATTGCGGCATGATCGGCGACCCGCGACGCTGCGAATACACGATCATCGGCGACATCGTGAACCTTTCCGCCCGTCTGATGCAGGCGGCGCACGGCGGCGTCCTGTGCGACGCCGCCACCGCCCAGGCCTGTGGCGGCCATCACGCGTGCGAACCGCTGGGCGCCATCAAGGTCAAGGGCAAGGCCGACGCGGTGCCGATCTTCCGTCCCGGTCGCGAGCGCGCCAAGCCGTCGCGCCAGCCGGCGCGCCTGATCGGCCGGGACGAGGAGCGCGAGCGGCTGCGCGCCGCGCTGAACGCCCCGCGGCGCGTCGTCCTGGTCGAAGGCGAGCCGGGCATCGGCAAGTCCGTCCTGATCGACGCGATGCGCGAAGACGCGGCCCGGATCGGCCTGCGGGTGATCGACGCGGCGGGCGACGCGCTGGAGGCCACGACACCCTATCATCCCTGGCGCGACGTCTTCCGCGATCTGCTCGGCCCGCCGCCCGAGGGCGAGGTCGAGCGTTCGCGATGGCTGGCCAAGGTTCTGCCCGACGAACCGATGGCGCCCCTGTTCTCGGTGGTGCTGCCGTTCCCCGTCGCCGACGACGCGGTGACCGGCGGCATGACCGGCCAACTGCGCGCCGAGAACACCCGCGCCTTGCTGCTGCGCGCCTTGGCCCGGCTGACCATGGACCGGCCGCCGGTGATCGTGCTGGAGGACGCGCATTGGTTCGACTCGGCGTCCTGGGCGCTGCTGATCGCCGCCGCGCGGCTGGACTCGCCGCCGCCGCTGGTGGTGACGATCCGCCGCGACCATGGCCCGCCCGGCCCGGTCGAGTGGACCGACCACCTGGAACTGCGCCCCCTGCCCGCCGCCGAGACGGCGGCGGTCGCCGCGGCGCATCTCGAGGTCGACCGGCTGCCCGACGAGATCGTCGATCTGCTGGGGCGGCGCGCCGCCGGCCATCCCCTGTTCGGCATCCATCTGGCCGAGGCCTTGCGGCGCGAAGGTCTGGTCGAGATCGCCGATGGACGGTGCCGGATGGCCCGGCGCGGCGCGCTGGACGGACTGAAGTTTCCCGACTCGATCCAGGCGCTGACCGTGACCCGCGTCGACGCGCTGGAACCGGCCCGACAAGTCACCCTGAAGGCGGCCAGCGTGATCGGGCCGGCGTTCACCCTGGCGCCGTTGGTCCACATTCATCCGCTGCCGGCCACCTCGGACGCGGTTTCCGCCGATCTGGAGGCGCTCGCCCAACATCGCCTGACCGAGCGCGAGCCGGGGGCCGGATGGCGGTTCCCCCACGCGGTGGTCCGCGAGACGGTCTATGATCTGCTGCTGTTCGCCCAGCGGCGCGCCCTGCACGAGGCCGTGGCGCGCTGGTACGAGGCGACCCCGGAGAAGCCGGGCGCGTCGTTCCTGGCGCATCACTGGTCGGC
>JADGAL010000328.1 GCA_015232025.1 Alphaproteobacteria bacterium | reverse complement strand
GTGTGGCGCGAGAAATATCGCTTCACCCGGCTTGATGGCGGCTCGGACGAGCATTCGCCGACCGATTCGCACGCGCGGGTTTGTCGCGGCGTCTACGCCCTGGACCCCCGCCGCGGCGAGTTCGAAGCCGAGGCGCTGGAGGCGATGACCCGCATGGAGTGGTGCCCCGGCGGGCGCATCCATGCCGGGGCGGGCACCGGGCGCGGCGTCACCTTGATCAACTGCTTCGTCAACGCCACGGTGCCCGACACCATGGCGGGCATCATGGACGCCAACACCCGCGCCGCCCTGACCATGCAGCAGGGCGGCGGCATCGGCACCGACTTCTCGACCATCCGGCCGCGCGGCGCGGTGGTCGAGGGGGTGGGCTCGGTGGCCTCGGGGCCGATCTCGTTCATGGAGATCTGGCAGGCCACCTGCGGCACCATCATGAGCGGCGGCTCGCGGCGCGGCGCCATGATGGGCACCCTGGCCGACGACCATCCCGACCTGCCCGACTTCATCGCCGCCAAGCGCGAACAGGGCCGCCTGACCAATTTCAACGTCAGCGTCCTGGTCGGCGACGCCTTCATGTCGGCCGTCGAGCACGACCTGCCCTGGGATTTGGGCTTCGGCGTGCGCCCCGCCGATTCCTCGCGCATCGTCGAGATCAAGCAACGCGACGGCCGCCCCTGGTGGGTCTATCAGCGCCTGCCGGCCCGCCAGTTGTGGGAGCTGATCACCCGCAACAGCCACGACTTCGCCGAACCCGGCGTGATCTTCATCGACCGCGTCAACGCGCTGAACAATCTGGGCTATTGCGAGACGATCCGGTCGACCAATCCTTGCGTCACCGCCGACACCTGGGTCCACACCGCCGAAGGGCCGCGCCAAGTGGCCGAGTTGTCCGGGCGCCCCTTCGTCGCGCTGGTCGATGGCCAGCCATGGCCATCCGATCCCGAGGGCTTCTTCACGACCGGCGTCAAGACCGTGCTGCGGCTGGCCACCCACGAGGGCTATACGCTGCGCCTGACCGCCGATCATCCGGTGCGTCGCGTCGTCCATCAAAGCCGCTGGCGAATCGAAGCCGAATGGGCCGCCGCCGGGCAGGTGCGGCCCGGTGATCAGGTGGTGCTGAATGATCATCGCCACTCTCCCGACTGGCCCGGCCCCCACGGCGAAGCCGAGGGATATTTGATCGGGCTGCTGGTCGGCGACGGTACGTTGAAAGGCGACAAGGCGGTCCTATCGGTTTGGCCCGGCGCCGTGGCGGCCAATGGGGCGCATCAACGCGAAGGTATCCTCGGCGTGATGGTGGCGGCCGAGGTCGCGGCCCGCACCCTTCCGCATCGCTCCGACTTCACAGGCTGGGTCGAGGTTCCCGGCCGAGGCGAATACCGGCTGGCACTGGGCGCGATTAGGAAACTGGCCGCCGATCTGGGCTTGGCTCCGGGCCACAAGTCGATCACAGCCGCCATTGAACGTGATTCGGCCCCCTTCACCCGGGGATTCCTGCGCGGGTTGTTTGACGCCGATGGAAGCGTGCAAGGCAGCCAGTCCAAGGGTGTCAGCGTCCGTTTGGCCCAGAGCGACCCCGCTTTGCTGGCCGCGGTCCAACGTATGCTGCTGCGCCTTGGCGTGACCGGCCGCATTTATGCCCGACGCCCCGCACGACAGGCGTCGCTGCCCGACGGGCGCGGGGGTCGGCGCCTTTACGATTGCTCAGCCCAGCATGAATTGGTGATCAGCGGCGAAACCCTGTTCCACTTCGCCGAACGGGTTGGTTTCGCCGATGGCGAAAAGGCGGCACGGCTGAAGGCCCTTTTGTCCTCGTACCGGCGGCGCCCCAACCGCGAGACCTTTCTGGCCACCGTGTCGGCCAACCAACCCGAGGGCGAGGCCGCCGTCTACGACGTGCGAATCCCTGGAGTCAACGCTTTCGACGCCAACGGGCTGCTGGTTCACAATTGCGGCGAGCAGCCGCTGCCGCCCAACGGCGCCTGCAATCTGGGCTGCGTCAATCTGGCGGTGCTGGTGCGCGAGCCGTTCAGCGATCGGGCCTGGTTCGATTTCGAGCGGCTGGCCGAGGTGGCGCGAATCGGCATGCGCTTTCTCGACAACGTGCTGGACGTCACGCTCTATCCGCTGCCCGAGCAGGCGGCCGAGGCGCGGAGCAAACGGCGCACCGGGCTGGGGGTCATGGGGCTGGCCAACGCGTTGCAGATGATGCGGCTGCGCTATGGCGGGCACGAGGCCGAGGCCCTGGTCGGGCGGATCATGGAGGCGTTGCGCGACGCCGCCTATGGCGCCTCGATCGAGTTGGCCAAGGAGCGCGGCGCGTTTCCGCTGTTCGACCGCGACGCCCATCTGGCGGCGCCCTTCGTGCAAACCCTGCCCAAGGCGTTGCGCGACGGCATCGCCGCGCACGGCATCCGCAACGGCGCGTTGATGACCATCGCGCCGACCGGCACCACGGCGATCTATTACGACAACGTCTCGTCGGGGCTGGAGCCGACCTTCGGCTGGCGCTATTTCCGCAAGGTTTTGCAACCCGATGGCAGCCGCAAGGAATACGCCGTGGTCGACGCGGGCTTCGCCGCGTTTTGCGCCCGGCGCGGGCTCGATCCCGCCACCGCGCCGACCGACGACTTGCCCGACTACATGGTCACCGCGCTGGAACTCTCGGTCGAGGACCATTTGCGCACCCAGGCGGTGTGCCAGCGCCATGTCGACGCCAGCATCTCGAAGACCATCAACTGCCCCGCCGACATGGGCTGGGAGGAGTTCCAGGCCGTCTACCGCCTGGCCTACGAACTGGGCTGCAAGGGCTGCACCACCTACCGCCCGTCGGGGGTGCGCGGCTCGGTGCTGTCGACCGCCCCCGCCCCATCCGCCGCCGAGGCTTGGCCGCCGCACCGCCCGCCCGAGCTGGACGGCAAGACCTACAAGCTGAAATGGCCGCTGACCGACGAGAATCTGTACGTCACCATCAACGATTTGGGCAATCCGCAGGGCGCCCGGCGGCCGTTTGAAATCTTCATCGCCTCGCGCTCGGCCGAGCACGCCGAGCTGTTGTCGGCGCTGACCATCACCCTGTCGGCGGTGATGCGTCGCTCGCCCGACCCGTCCTTCCTGGTCGAGGATCTCGAGCGGGTGCGCGGCGCCCAGGGCGCCTGGGTCGATGGCCGCTACGTCAACGGGCTGGTCGCCCTGATCGCCCGCGCCATGCGCCGCCACCTCGAAGGATTGGGCCTGATGCGCGGCGACGGCCCCGCCATCGAGCCGGCCGCGCCGGGAAGCCTGCCCGGCGAGCTTTGCCCCAAATGCGACAGCCCCACCCTGTTCCGCCAGGAAGGCTGCCGCAAATGCGCCAGTTGCGGCTATTCCGACTGTTCCTGAGGGTCCCACCAGCCGAGGCGCCGCCGCAAGGCGACCACCGGGCCGACCACCACCAGGGCCGGCGCCTCGATCTTCGACAGGGCGGCGGCTTCGACGATCGCCCCCAGGGTGGTCTCGACCACCCGCTGACGGGGGGTCGCGGCGCGGCTGACCAGGGCGGCCGGCTCGTCGGCGGACCTGCCGCCGGCCAGCAATTCGTCGCGCAGACGGCCCAGCGTCGCCAGCCCCATATAGACCACCAGCACCGGCGCGCCACGCGCCAGCGCCCGCCAATCGACATCGTCGGGCAGTTCGCCCGAGGGGCCGTGGCCGGTGGCGAAGGCGACCGCCGAATTGGTGCCTCCCGCCGTGGCGGGGATGCCGGCATAGGCCAGCCCGCCGATGCCCGCCGTGACGCCCGGCACCACGCGATAGGGGATTTTGGCCTCGCCCAGCGCCAGCGCCTCGTCGACGCCGCGCCCGAACAGGAAGGGATCGCCCCCCTTGAGGCGCAGCACGCGCAAGCCCCGCCCGGCCAGTTCGACCAGCCGCGCCGATATCTCGGCCTGGGTCGGCGAGGGTCGCCCGCCGCGCTTGCCCAGCGGCTC
>JADGAL010000327.1 GCA_015232025.1 Alphaproteobacteria bacterium | reverse complement strand
GCGAGGTGGCCGACGAGACGGCCCTGGCCGAGGCGCTGGCCGGCCTGCTCGACCAACCCGCCGAAGCCGACGCCGCCGCCGCCCGCGCCCTGGCCTTCGCCAACTCGCGGGCCGGCGGCATCGTCGAGGCGGTGGTCGGGCGATTGCTCGACGCCATGGGGGCGAACGCAAAAACCGCTTGATGCCGGCCGGGCGGCTGACGCTTGATGGTGGGATGAAGCGCCTCGTCATCCTCCTCGTCCTGTTGACGGCGGCCCCGCCGGCGCGGGCCGCCGATCTCGCGCTCGGCCTGCCGCTCGATTGCCAGCCGGGCCGCGACTGCTGGATCATCCAGTATCCCGACCTCGATCCGGGTTCGGGCTGGCGCGACCACACCTGCGGGCGGCGCAGCTATGACGGCCATTCCGGCACCGATTTCGGCATTCCCGACTTGGCCGCCATGGCGCGCGGCGTGCCGGTGCTGGCCGCCGCCGCCGGCCGGGTCGAGGCGGTGCGCGACGGCATGAAGGATCGTCGCCACGAAGCGGCCAACGCCAAGGAGATCGCCGGGCGCGAATGCGGCAACGCGGTGCGGCTGTCGCATGGCGACGGCTGGCAGACCCTTTACTGCCACCTGCGCGAGGGCAGCGTCACGGTCCATCCGGGCGACACCGTCGAGGCCGGCGCCAAGCTGGGTCTGGTCGGCATGTCGGGGGCGGCCGAGTTCCCCCATGTCCATTTCCAAGTCATTAAGAACGACCAGTGGATCGACCCCTTTCTGGGCAAGGCTCCCGCGCCCGCCGTCTGCGGCGGCAAAGCGGCCCGCCTGTGGCAGCCCGGAGTGGCCGACGCGGTGGCCTACAGCGGCGTCGACATCACCAATATCGGCTTCTCGTCCGGCCCACCCGAGGCGGAGAGGATCCTGGCTGGCGATTACGACGGCCAAATTTCGCGCGACTCGACCAATCTGACCCTGTGGGCGCGCGTCCATGGGGCGAAGGCCGGCGACAAGCTGCGCCTGCGCCTGACCGCCCCCGACGGCGCGGTGCTGGCCGACAGCGAGACGGTGATGCCGGCCGACAAGATCCGCGTCGATCTGTCGATCGGCCGCGACAAGACGGCCGGGCGCTGGCTGGTGGGCGCCTACCGGGGCGAGGTGACGATCGCCCGCCTGCTGCCCGACCCGCTCAACCGCCGGGCCGAGGCGGTGCTGAGGGTGGAACCGTGACCGCCACGCTCGACCCCGAGCGTTGGGTTCTGTCGGTGGTGGTGCCCTGCTACAACGAACGCGCCACCATCGCCCTGATCGTGCGCCGCATCCTGGACGCCCCGGTGCCGCGCAAGCAGGTGATCGTGGTCGATGACGGCTCGACCGACGGCACCCGCGAGATCCTGAAGGCCGAGATCGAACCGCTGGTCGCCAAGGTGATCTATCAGCCGCGCAACGCCGGCAAGGGCGCCGCGGTGGCGCGCGGCCTGGCCGAGGCGACCGGCGATCTGGTGGTGATCCAGGACGCCGATCTGGAATACGATCCCAGCGAATATCCGGCGCTGGTCGCGCCGATCCTGCAAGACGGCGCCGACGTGGTCTATGGCTCGCGCTTCTTGTCGACCGGCCGCCGCCGGGTGCTCTATTTCTGGCACACGGTCGCCAACCGCCTGCTCACCCTGCTGTCGAACGGCTTCACCAACCTGAACCTCACCGACATGGAGACCGGCTACAAGGTCTTCCGCCGCGAGGTGATCCAGCAGGTGCGCCTGAACGAACGGCGCTTCGGCTTCGAGCCGGAGATCACCGCCAAGTTGGCCCGGCGCGGCGCGGTGTTCTACGAGGTCGGCATCTCGTACCATGGCCGCACCTACCAGCAGGGCAAGAAGGTCGGCCTGCGCGACGCGTTCCGCGCGCTATGGGCGATCGTCCGCTATTCGCTGGGTCCAGAGTCCCGCCCGTGACGGCGAGCCGTCGATCCGACTCCGCTTCATCTTGATCTCGCGTGATGAAAAGGTAGTGTATTGCCTGGACACATCGGATCGGGCGACAGGAGAGACCACTTGGCCATTGTTCTGGGTTTGTCGATGGGGCACGACGGGGCCGCCGCGATCGTTCGCGATGGCAAGCTGGTCTGCGCCGTCGCGAAGGAGCGGATCAACCGCAAAAAGCATTCTGGCGGAGTGACCAAGGAGCTGGTCCATTATGTCTTGGACCACGCTGGACTGAAGCTCGATCAGATCGACGCCGTGGCGTGCGGCGGCTACGACGCCACGCCGCAGGACGACCCCCACTGGCCGGTAGTCTACGAGGTGGGAGGCGACAGGGTCACCGCCCCGATCATGTATCCCATCGATCCGGGCGGCTCGCTGGCCCACGTCATCGATTTCGACGGGCTGCGCAAGCCGTTCCACACGTTCAGCCACCACATGTCGCACTGCGCGGCGGCCTACTACACCAGCAATCAAGCGCAATCGGCGTGCTTCAGCGTCGACGCCAGCGGCCCGATCCACCTGACCTCGCTGTTCTCGTATGGTTACGGCAACAGGATGTTCCCGCTGTACATTCCCGGTGTGCAGATGGGCTGCGTCTACGGCTATTTCTGCGAGATGCTCGGCCTTGGCCCGCAGATCAACAAGGCCGGCACCCTGATGGGCCTGGCCCCCTACGGCACGGTGCGGCCGGTGGCGCGCGAGCGCATCGACTTCTACAAGAAGTCGATCCACGAGATCCGCCACATGTGGCAGGGCGATTACGACTGGAGCTATCACCGCGCCATCTGGGGCGAGCTGTCCGGCTATGCGCCGCATTTCCGCTTCAACCGCGAGATCAGCGACGGCCGCGAGTCGATGGACATCGCCGCCTCGATCCAGTTCGTCCTGGAAGAGGTGCTGATCCACTGGTCCACCGAGTTGTACAAGCACACCAAGACCTACAACGGCGGCAATCTGTGCCTGGGCGGCGGCACCTTCCTCAACTGCGACGCCAATTCCGAGATCCAGGACCGCGCGCCCTTCGACCGGGTCTTCCACTTCCCGGCCTGCGGCGACGAGGGCGTCGAGGTGGGCGCGGCCTTCCTGTGCGCCGGCCACATCTTCGACGATCCGCGGGTGTTCCACAGCGCCGCCGACATCTGCTACACCGGCCGCGAATACGACACGCCCCAGATCGGCGTGCCGCTCGATCTGGGCGCGGTGGCCAAGGTGATCAGCGAGGGCGGCGTGGTCGCCTGGTATCAGGGCCGCTCGGAATTCGGGCCGCGCGCCCTGGGCAACCGCTCGATCCTGGGCGATCCGCGGCGCGCCGACATCAAGGACTATCTGAACACGCGCATCAAGCGGCGGGAATGGTTCCGGCCCTTCGCGCCCGTGGTGCTGCGCGAAAAGGCCAACGAGTGGTTCTACTTCGACCGCGAAAGCCCGTTCATGCTGCACAAGGCGCCGGTGCGCCGGCCCAAGGAAATCCCCGGCGTCACCCATGTCGACGGCAGCGCCCGTTTGCAGACGGTGCGGCGCGAGGACAATCCGCGCTACTACGATCTGATCGTCGAATTCGAGAAGATCACCGGCGTGCCGGTCCTGGTCAACACCAGCCTGAACGTCAACAACGAGCCGCTCGCCGAGCGTCCCGAGGACGCCATCCGCTTCTTCGAGACCACCGAGGCGGCGGCCCTGGTCATCAACGACCGCATGATCCTGCGCTGAAGTCCGGCCGCGCCGCCGCTCGCCGAAAGGCGGCGGCGGTGCGTCTCGTCGGGCGGGCGCCCCGGCGCCCTTGGCCGCTGCGGCAACGGCGGCGTCGGAGATCGGTCGTTTCGACCGCTCGCCGGTTCTCTGATCGGTGTCAACGCCCTACCAGTTCCTCCGCCCCGGCGACACGCCAGCCGGTCTATGAGCCGGACAGCAGCATGTCGAGCGCCCCCGTGACGTCGTACTCTCGGCTCCTGTCCAGGGTGCCGATGGGAGAGCCCAGTTCCCTCTTTTGAACCGAGGCGAGCGCCTGCG
>JADGAL010000326.1 GCA_015232025.1 Alphaproteobacteria bacterium | reverse complement strand
GGTGGCGGCCTTCCTGACCGAGCGTTACGCGCCCGATCTGTACGGCGCCGCCATCGCCTACGACCCGGCCTGTTCGGAGTACCTGTTCCGCCAAAGGATGGTCCTGACCGGCGGAAAGTTTTTCGACGTGGCGCGGATGCGGGCCTCGATCGCGGCGCCCGAGGCGTATGGCGTGTTGAGCGCGATGGTCGAGGACGCCGACACCATGCCGCCCGGCGTGCGCGACTGGAGCGGCGCCGAACTGTTGCACGCCTGGCTGTCCGGCCATGCGGCGATGATCGTCGCGCCGCAGTCCTTCGCGCGCTGGGCCGAAGGGTTCGACGGCGACGACGCCCTGGGATGGCTGCCGCCATCGCGCGTTTCGGGCAAGACGGGCATGGCGCCGCTGCCCGGCGGCCGTTCGGTGCTCGCCCCCGGTCACGCCCTGGCGCTGTCCTCGTCCGGCCGCAATCAAGCGGCGGCGCGGCTGTTTCTGCGTTGGCTGACCAGCGCCGAGGTCAGCCGCGACCGCGCCAAGCGCGCCGCCTCGGTGCATGACCCGGTGCGCGACGAATCGATCCACCCGCTGGCCGCCGTGGCCATCGCCTCGGCCATTCCGCCGATGCGCGTCTTGGCCGGCGATCGCTACGAGACGGCCCTTCGCCTGATGCTGGCCGACGTCTGGAAGGGTGTCGAGCCGCTTGGCGCGCTCGAGCGCCTGGGCGAGGAATGGAACCATATCACCGCCTCGGTCGATCCCGAGCGCCAGCGCGCCCTGATCGCCGCCTGGGTGGCGCGCGTGGCGCGGCAATGAGCGGTCGGCCATGCTGAAGCCCTGGAAGCCCCGCGTCCGCAGCCGCCTTTACATGGCGTTCTCGGCCATCGCCGGCTTCGTGGTGGTGGCCTCGGCCATCGCCGTCTGGGGTTTCACCCTGTTCGGCGGCACGATCGACGATCTGGTGCGGAACCGGGTGCAGGCGATGGTGCTGGCCGAAACGCTGGCGTCACGCTCGGAGCGGGTGCTTTCGGCGGCCCCCAGCCTGATGGCGGCCAGCACGCCCAACGAGTTGATCGAGACGACCGAAATGGTCGACCACGCCATCGAGGACCTTCAGGACGCGGTCGGCGCCATCCGCAAGCTGCCGGTCAACGGGGTCCGGCTGGCCGGCATCGACGCCGCGATGGCCCGCTTCGTCGGCGTGCTGGCGCCGATGAAGGAGGCCTTGCGCCGCCGCTTGGCCAAGCGCGCCGACATCGCCGCGCAGGTCGATCGGATGAACCACGCGCACAGCACCTTCGACCGTTCGCTGCCGCCGCTGCTGGAACGCGTCGAGGTGGACATCGCCAGGGCGGTGCGCAAGGGCACGCCGCAGGAACTGGGCGCGCTGACCGCCCACGAGCGCGACCTGCGCGAGGCCGAGGCGCTGGGCAGCCAAATGGCCAGCCTGCTGTTGAGCGCCAAAAGCGAGACCCGCTCGCCGGCCCTGATCTCGGCGGCCAGCCGCTTCCGCGACCTGCTGGAAGCGGCCGAAAACCGGCTGGTCGCCGTTCCCCCCGCCCAACGGGCCTATCTGGTCTCGCTGCTGCTGGAATTCCGCGAGGTTGGCATGGGGCCGGTCGGCCTGCCCTCGCTGCGTTTGCAGGAATTGTGGCTGGAGGCCGAGGCGCGCGGGCTGCTGCTGCGCTCGAAGGCGATGGCCGCCAATCTGCAAGGCCAGTTCGCCGGCCTGCTGGCCGAAAGCCGGTCGGGCATGGAGGAGGCGGTGCGCGACACCGAGGTGGCCCGCATCCGCTTCACCTGGGCGCTGGGCGGGATCGCCCTGCTTAGCGTGGTGCTGTCGGCCAGCGTTATGATCCTGTTCGTCGACCGACGCGTCAGCCGCCGCCTGTCGGGGCTGAACCAGGCGATGATCGGCTTGGCGCGCGGCAGTCTCGACGAGGTGGTGACCGACGAGGGCGACGACGAGATCGCCGCGATGGCCTCGGCGCTCGACGTGTTCCGCGAGAACGCCTTGCAGGTGCGCCGGTTGTACGCCACCCAGGCGGCCAACGAGGCGCAGCGCGAGTTGGTCGCCTCGCTGCCCATTCCGATCGTCGTCGCCCGTCTGGCCGACGACCGGCTGCTGCACGTCAATCGCTCGGCGCAGGCGCTGTTCCCGCACGCCCATGTCAACGCCGCGGCGCTGGTGCCCGACACCGCCGATTACGCCCATCTGGTGACGCGGGTCGAAGCCCAAGGCGTGGTCGACGGCGTCGAGATGGCGCTTGGCCAACGCGACGGCGAGCCGGCCTGGGCGCTGGTCTCGGCGCGGCGCATCCAGTTCGAGGGCGAGCCGGCGGCGCTGATCGCCTTCAGCCTGATCACCGAACGAAAGCGCGCCGAAGAGCAGTTGCGCGCCGCCAAGGAGGAGGCCGAGGCCGCCACCTCGGCGAAAAGCGAATTCCTGGCCAAGATGAGCCACGAAATCCGCACGCCGATGAACGCCATCATGGGCATGACCCATCTGGTGCTGCGCACCGAGTTGTCGCTGCGCCAGCAGGACTATCTGAAGAAGATCGGCGACGCCGCGCAATCGCTGCTCGGCGTGATCAACGACATCCTCGACTTCTCGAAGATCGAGGCCGGCAAGCTGGAACTGGAGACCCTGGCCTTCGACCTGGACGACGTGTTCGCCAATCTGGGCAACATCATCACCTTCAAGGCCGAAGAGAAGGGACTGGAACTGCTGTTCTCGGTCGATCCGGCCACCCCGCGCCACTTGATGGGCGACCCGCTGCGCCTGGGCCAGATCCTGATCAATCTGGCCAACAACGCGGTCAAATTCACCGAAACCGGAGAGATCGTCATCGGGGTCGCGCCGCTGGCCGGCGCCGAGCCCGGCAAGGCGCGGCTGATGTTCTCGGTCAGGGACACCGGCATCGGGCTGACCCGGGCGCAAATCGACAACCTGTTCAAGTCGTTCAGCCAAGCCGACAACTCGGTGACCCGCAAATATGGCGGCACCGGCTTGGGACTGGCGATCGGCAAGCAGCTGTGCGAATTGATGGGCGGCCGCATCTGGATCGAAAGCCAGCCGGGCACCGGCAGCACCTTCTTCTTCACCATCACCTTGGATATCGCCGCCCAAGCCGGGGCGCCGCCGCGCGCCACGCCCGCCGATCTGATCGGCAAGCGGGTTCTGGTGGTCGACGACAACGCCACCTCGCGCCAAGTGATGGACGCCATGTTGACCTCGCTGCGCTTCCAGGTCGGCACGGCGAGCGGCGGCGAGACGGCCATCGCTCTGCTGAAGCGCGCGGCCGCCGAAGGCCGCCCCTTTGATCTGGTGCTGATGGACTGGCGCATGCCCGGCATGGACGGCATCGAGACGGCCCAGCGAATCCGCGCCGATCAAAGCCTGTCCCCGCTCCCCGCCATTCTGATGGTCACCGCCTTCGGCCGCCAGGAGGTCATGCATCTGGCCCAGGACGCCGGGTTGAACGGCTTCCTGATCAAGCCGGTCAACGAATCGCTGTTGTTCAACGCGATCACCGAAATCTTCGGCTATCAGATCGCCGCGCCCGAACGGGGCGGCCGCCGCCGCGAACACCGCCGCGACCTGTCCGGCCTGGCCGGCCGTCGGGTGCTGCTGGTCGAGGACAACGCCATCAACCGTCAGGTCGCCACCGAGTTCCTGACCGATGTCGGGCTGGACGTCGACATCGCCGAGAACGGCCGCGAAGGCGTCGACAAGGTGCTGGCCGGCGACTACGAATTGGTCCTGATGGACGTGCAGATGCCCGAGTTGGACGGCCTGTCCGCCACCCGCATGCTGCGCGGCCACGCCGCCTTCGCCAATCTGCCGATCGTCGCGATGACCGCCCACGCCATGGCCGGGGACCGCGCCAAAAGCTTGGCGGCCGGCATGAACGACCACGTCACCAAGCCGATCGACCCGGACGAGCTTTACGGCACCCTGCTGCGATGGCTGCCGCCGCGCGACCCGTCCACGCCCCAGCCGCCGCCGGTGGCGCCGCGCG
>JADGAL010000325.1 GCA_015232025.1 Alphaproteobacteria bacterium | reverse complement strand
CGAGCACCGCCAAGCTCGAGGCGCGCATCGCCCAGGTGGCCGAGGTGGTCTCGGCGGCCGACAGCATCGCCACCAACATCGCCATCGAGGCCACGGCGGCGGGCGTCCACGAAACCGAATTCCGCACCGTCGCCGACACCATGCGACGTTACGTTCTGGAACTGCGCAAGATGACCGATGACGCGGGCAGCGCGGCCCGCAGCGGCGCCGTCAAGGGCGAACGACTGGAGCGGGCCGCGCAGTCCAACTCCGCCGCATTCTGAAGGGACCCGACATGAAGGCCATCACCATCTCCCGCCGCAACTCGCACCGTTGGCTCGCCTTTGGCCAGGACCCCGACAAGCCCGGCAACGTCATCGACACCAACCAGATGGTGGTGCAGGCGGGCAACTCGTCGATGATGCTCGATCCCGGCGGCATGGAGGTGTTCCCTTCGATGATCGCCGCCCTGACCCAAGAGATCGCCGTCGAGGAGGTGCGCCACCTGTTCCTGTCGCACCAGGACCCCGACGTCTGTTCCGCGCTGCCCTTGTGGCGTCGGGTTTGCCGCCCGGACCTCAAGGTCTACGTCCCGTGGATGTGGACCAGCTTCATCAGCCATTTCGACCGCGACGCCAACATGATCGCCATTCCCGACGAGGGAATGGAGGTATTGGTGGGCGCCGACGTCAAGCTGCGCATCCTGCCCGCGCACTACCTTCACTCGCCGGGCAATTATCACGTCTACGACCCCAAGGCGAAGATCCTGTTCAGCGGCGACGTCGGCGCCGCCCTGGTGCCCGAGGGCGCCCGCCAAAGCATGTTCGTCGAAAACTTCGATCAGCACATCCAGTACATGGAGGCTTTCCACCGCCGCTGGATGGGCAGCACCCGCGCCCGCGACGCCTGGGTCGAGATGGTCGCGTCGCTGGACATCGACGTCATGACGCCGCAGCACGGGCTGCTGTTCAAGGGCGACGACGTGCGCCGCTTCCTGGAATGGTTCTCGAAGCTTGAGATCGGCAACGGCGTCGAAGCCTTCGCCCGGCGCGGCTAGGGTACGAAAGGTTAAAAAGAGTAGAGGCAACGCCTATTTCAGTTGCATAAACCATGACGCGCGATAATCTCGGGTCATGCTACATCATGGCAACATATGGTCGGCGATCGACAGGCTGGCCCGCGAACGGGGCCTGACCGCGTCGGCCTTGGCGCGTCGGGCGGGCCTGGACCCGACCACCTTCAACCGCAGCAAGCGAATCTCGCGCGAGGGTAAACCCCGCTGGCCGAGCACCGAAAGCTTGGCCAAGGTGCTCGAGGCGACCAGCGCGTCGCTTGCGGAGTTCATGGGCTATCTCGATCCGGGCGCCAACGGCCAGAGCGTGCGCAACATCCCGCTGATCCGCCTGGGGAACACCGCCCCGACCGGCCAATTCGACGAGCGGGGTGGCCCGGACGGCGCCGCCTGCGACGAGGCCCCGTTCCCCGAGATGATCGATCCCAAGGCCTTCGCCGTCGAGATCGAGGGCGACACCCTGCATCCGATCTATCGCGATGGCGACCGGCTGGTCGTGTCGCCGGCCGCCGAACTGCGGCGCGGCGACCGCGTCATGGCGATGACCGCCGAGGGTCGGATACTGGTCCGCATCCTGGCCCGGCGGACCGCCCGCAAGGTCGACCTCGCCCCGTTGTGCGAGGACCAGCAGGCCCTGTCGCTGGGCACCGACCAACTGCGCTGGATTCACAGAATTCTTTGGGCTAGCCAGTAGGGGCGCGCAACTCGCCGGCCGCCTGCCGGATGATCGAAACCCCGCCGGCCAGCGCGATTTCCTTGGTCCCGCAGGCATCCTCTCCACTCGTCATGGCCGGACTCGATCCGGCCATCCACGCGGCTTCGCGGGAACGAGGCGAATCAGGCAAATGGCTCGCCGGTATCAGACCATATCCTCCCCCGCCACCGCGCGGTCGAGCAGGGCGATCGTCTCGGCCACCCCGTACAGCTTGATGAACGAGCCCATGCGCGGCCCCTGATCCTGGCCGAGCAGGATCTCGTACTGCGCCTTGAACCAATCCTTGAGGTCGGGGAAGGCGTGGCGCTTGCCGACCTCGTAGACCAGATTCTGGATCGTCTCGGCATCCGCCCCGGCGGGCAGCCCGGCCAACCCGGCGCGCAGATCGGCGAGCGCCGCCGCCTCGTCCGGCGAAGCCTTGCGGTAGCTCTTGGCCGGCTTCACGAAGTCGCGGTAATAGGCCAGCGCATAGGCCACCAGCCGGTCAAGGATCGGCTGGGTGGCCGGCGAGGCGCCCGGCGCGTAGCGTTCGATGAAGTGCCACAGCACCGAAGGGTCCTCGGTGTGGCAGACGCTGGCCAGATTGAGCAGGATCGAATAGGTGAGCGGCGGCTGTTCGCCCGGCGGCTGGCCGCCATGGATGTGCCAAAGCGGGCTGGCCAGCCGCGCCGCCTGGTCCTGTCCGGCCCATTTGCCGAGATGGGTCAGGTAGTCGTCGACGGTCTTGGGAATGACGTCGAAAAACAGCCGCTTGGCGCGCCGCGGCTGCTGGTACATGAACAGCGCCAAGCTTTCGGCGGGGGCGTAGCGCAGCCACTCGTCGACCGACAGGCCGTTGCCCTTCGACTTCGAGATCTTCTGGCCCTTGTCGTCGAGGAACAACTCGTAGGTCAGGTTCATCGGCGGCTGGCCGCCCAGCACCTTGGCGATCCGTGAGGACAACTCGACCGAGGGGATCAGGTCCTTGCCCGACATCTCGTAATCGACGCCCAGGGCCACCCAGCGCATCGCCCAATCGGCCTTCCATTGCAGCTTGCACCGCCCGCCGGTGACCGGCGTCTCGACCAGGGCGCCGTCCTCGTCGCGATAGACGATGGTGCCCGAATCGGGCCGCGCCTCGACCACCGGCACCTGCAACACCCGGCCGGTCTTGGGGCACACCGGCAGGAAGGGCGAGTAGGTGGCGCGGCGCTCGTCGCGCAGGGTGGGCAGGACCACCGCGATCACCGCCTCGTAATGCCGAAGCACGCCAAGCAGCGCCTGATCGAAGCGGCCCGAGCGATACCAATCGGTGGCCGACTGGAACTCGTATTCGAAGCCGAACGAATCGAGGAAGGCGCGCAGCCGCGCGTTGTTGTGGTGGCCGAAGCTCTCATGCGTGCCGAACGGATCGGGGATCGAGGTCAGCGGCTTTCCCAGATGCTGGCCCACCATCTCCTTGTTGGGGATGTTGTCGGGCACCTTGCGCAGCCCGTCCATGTCGTCCGAGAAGGCGAACAACTTGGTCGGAATCTCGGGCGCCAGCAGCCCAAACGCGCGGCGCACCATGGTGGTGCGCACGACCTCGCCGAAGGTGCCGATATGCGGCAGGCCGGACGGCCCATAGCCGGTCTCGAACAGCACGAAGCCCTTCGCCGGTTTCTCGCCCTTCAGCCGCTCGTCGAGAAGCTTGACGGCCTCCTGAAGGGGCCACGCATTGGCGGAACGGGCGAGATCGCGCAGGTCGGACATCGTTTCAATCAGTTCGCTGGTTTCGGGAAGCCGGAACCTAGGACGCCCCCGCGCCCGCGTCAACGGCGGGAAGGCGATTCGCGCTCTTCGCGCCGCGATCAAGAAACGCGGGAACGGGGTGGCCGCCGGGGGTTGATCCTCCCTATACTCCCGCCATGACCGACACCGCCGCCGCCAGAGTGCTGCTTCCCGACGCCCCGGTGCTGGTGGCGGGGTCGCGGGTGGCCGCCTGGTTGTCGGCGGATGGCGAGATCGAGACGGTGTCCACCCGCGAGGCGGCCGAGCGGGCGCGGGGGACGCGGCCGATCCTGTGCCATCGGCCGGCGGCCTGGGCGCGGCTGGGATGCGAGCCCTTCGCGGCGCTCGACGTGCTGGAATTGTTCGCCTTCGCGCGGCCGGCGCGTTTTTGCCTGCCCACCCCGCGCGGCTTGGCCGAGGCGTTGGACATGCGGCGGCCCGAGGGGATCGAGGCCGAGGCCGCCGCCTTGATGGACGTGGTGCGGCTG
>JADGAL010000324.1 GCA_015232025.1 Alphaproteobacteria bacterium | reverse complement strand
GCAGGCCGAGCAGAACGCGCTCGCCCACCGCGCCGCCCAGCCGCGCCGAAACGCCCGAGCCCTCGACGCTTCCCTCGATCAGCCGCAGCCGATCGCCGGTCAACAGCGCCACCCCCCGCATGCGCGGTCGCGGCCCCAGCGCCGCGTCGACCCGCTCCTCGCCGCTGGCGAAGTGGTAGGCCCGCCCGGCGAAGGCGATGCGCAGGCGGGGCGCCAAGGCGTCGCCCGTCACGTCGAATTCGGCGGCCAGCTTTCCCGAGACCATCGGCAGGGGCGACAGATCGCCACGCAGCCGCGCCAGCAGGCGACTGTCGCCGCCCAACCGGCCGGACAGCCACAGATGCGAGACGCCGCTGTCGATCGCCAGCCAGGGGATGGCGATCGCGTCGTCCGCCGGCCGGGCGGCTCCCGCCCAGCGCACCGTGCCGAAATCGAGGCCGCTTTCCTCCACCTCCAGGGCGCGGACCCGGCCGGCGCCGCTCCAGGTCTCGCCGTTCGCCACCAGATCGGCCGTGACGCCGCGCCAAGTGACCGGACCAAATCCGCCGGGGCCGATTCGCGCCGCGATGGTTTCGATGGGCAGCGACAGCCGCGCCGATACCTCCAGCGGACCCCGCGCCGCGTCATAGCCGGCGCAACGCGGATCGACCGTCCCGTCGAGCCACGCCGCCTTGCGCCCGATCGGATCGAGGGCGATGGCCGCGTCGAGGCACGTCCCCAGCCGCAGCGTGCCGCGCCAGTCGTCGAGCGGCCCCTCGCCCCCCAGGGCGAGCGTCAGATCGGGTGGCAAACCGGGAACGCCGATCATGCCGGCCACCGCGCCGGCCGGCAGGTCGGTGGCCTCAACGGCGACCGACAGCCGGCCGTCGACCAGCCCGACCACGGCGCTGGCGCGCAGATCGCCCGTCGTGTCGAGGGTCAGGTGGACCTCGTCGGGCGACAGGCGCAGGGCGCCGTCGATGTCGATGGCCAGGGGCTGGGGCGCCATCGGCGGCGCCATCACCAAGCGACCGGCCATGGAATGGATGACCAGCGGCAGCGGCGGTCCGCCCCCGCCCGCCGATCCGGCCTCGTCCTCGGGCATGCGGAGCAGGCGGATTTCGTCGGCGGCCAGCTGGTTCACCTCGATCCGGCCGCGCGCCAGGGCGCCGGGCGACCAGTCGATGGCGACGCCTTCGGCCTCCAGCCAGACGCCGCGCGAATCGGTCAGGGCCAGCCGGCGGGCCGCCGGATCGAACGGCCAAGACAGCGTGAAGCCCTCGACCCGCAGGTCGAACGCCTTGGCCAGCCACCGCCCCGCCCACCCCTCGACGGGCGGCGCGTGGAGAGCGCCAACCGAAATCGCGACGGCGATCAACGCCGCGAGAAGCCATTTCATTCCATCTATTTAAAACGCTTGGCCCAAACTTAAATAGACTTGGAACGAATCGTCTTGCGGTCGCCGCTCCAAGGGAACGGCGATATCGGCCCGCACCGGCCCGATCGGCGTGGCGTAGCGCACCCCCAGCCCGGCGCCCCACAGCAGGCCCTCGGCGATGTCCGGCAGGCGTTCGTCCCAGACGTCGCCGCCCTCGATGAAGGGGACGACGCCGATCGTCTCGGTGACCCGCACCCGCGCCTCGACGCCGCCGGCCAGCAGCGAGCGCCCGCCGATCGGGTCGCCCTGGGCGTCGAGCGGCCCGGCCATTTGATAGCCATAGCCGCGCACCGAGCCGCCGCCCCCCGCGTAGAAGCGCTTGTCGGGCGGCAAATCCATGGTGTCGGCGCCCAGGATCACCCCGCCCCGCGCCCAGCCGGCCAGCACCAGGCGCGGTTCATCGATCACTTGCAGATAGACCGAGTCGTGCAACTCGGCGCGCGTGAAGGCGAGGTTCGAGCCCATCACGTCGGCATAGGGGCGCAGGATCGCCGTCAGGCGGCTGCCCCGGGTGGGATCGAGCAGATCGTCGCTGGTGTCGCGGCGCGCCTCGAGCGGCAGCGAGATCAGCGCGAAGTCGTCGCGTCGGCCGTCCTCTTCGACCCGCTCGCGCTCCAAGGCCAGGGCGGCCGAGGCGGACCAGATGCGGCTGATCCGGTAATCCAGACCGGCGGTGACCAGGGCGCTCAACGAGTCGTAGCCGTCGGTCTCCTCGCGCCGCGCCGAAAGCTCGCCGAACAGGTCGCGGCCGTAGCCCAGCACGTCCGGCTTGCGGATGGTGGTGACCAGCGCCCCCTCGACGGCGTTGTATTGGGCGGCGACCCGGAACCGCTCACCCTCGTCCAGCAGGTTGCGGTGTTCCCAGAACACCTCCGCGCCCGGCCCTTCCGAGGTCGAGAACCCGACCCCGGCGCCGATCGAGCGGGGCGGGCGTTCGGCCAGCACGATCGAAACCGGCAGGCGCCCGCCCATCATCTCCTCCTCCCGCGCCTCGACGCGCACCGAGGAGAACAGGCCGGTGAGGGCGAGGCGCTCGCGCGCCTCCTCGAGCAGGCTCGAGTCGAACGGATCGCCCTCGCGCCAAGGCAGGCGGCTGATCAGGAAGTCCCGCTCGACCCTTCCCGCGCCGGTGACGCGCGCCGGCCCGAACACCGCCAGCGGGCCGTCATCGACCAGCAGCGCCACCCGCACCGCCCGCGCCGCATGATCGACCACCACTTGGCGATCGGCCACCTTGGCCAGCGGCCGGGCCCGGCGCGCCAGATGGGCGAGCAGCCGCGCCTCGGCGTCGAGAATGGCCTGGGTGGCGGCCGCTTCGCCCAGCGCCAGCCCAAGGTCGTCGAGCGGCACCGCCAACGGCCCGCCGTCGCGCAGGCGCACCGCGAATTCGCTCAACCGATAGGCGGGACCGGGCGTGACGGCGAGGCGCACCGCCACGGGACTGGCCGTCTCATCGACCGAGACCTCGATGCGCGCCCCCCAATGCCCCGCCGCGTGCAGGACGTCGAGCAGCAGCGGCCGGTCCTCGTCGATCCGCCTGCGCAGCGCCGCGACACTGGCCGGCGGCCGATCCTCCCAGGCGATCAGCCGCGACGCCTCCTCGATCCGGCGGCGCAACTCGCCCTCGACGCCGCTCAACGTGGCGTCGTAGCGCAACTCCCGCGCCCCGGCCGCGCCCGCCGCGGTCAGCCACAGGGCGATGACGATGGCCCTTTTCATGCGCCCCATCTGGCGCGCACGAAGGTCGGCCGACAACCCTGCCAAACGACGTGGTCACGGCATCTCTCCACTCGTCATGGCCGGACTTGATCCGGCCATCCACTTCTCTCCCACTCGTCATGGCCGGACTTGATCCGGCCATCCACGCGGGATGCCCGTGTCAAGCACGGGCATGACGGCGAAGGGGGAACTCGTCATGGCCGGACTTGATCCGGACGGCGATCTCTCCACTCGTCATGGCCGGACTTGATCCGGCCATCCACGCGGGATGCCCGTGTCAAGCACGGGCATGACGGCGATCTACGGTATCACTTCTTCTCGGGCGGCGGGTCGATGATGGCGCAGGGGCCGGGGGGCGTGGCGCGAACTTCGAGGGTGGAGCGGATCTCGTGGCCGACGCGACCACTGGGGGTGAGCACGACTTGGCGCAGATAGATCGTCTCGGCCACCATTTGGTCGGGACGAAAGCGCAACGGTCCACGCGGCGAGGCGAGTTCGAAGCCGCGCAGGGCTTGGCGGAGTTTCTGACGGTCGCCGATGCCGCCGGCGATTTTGACCGCCGCCTCCAGCATCAGGGCGGCCTCGTAGCCGCGCAACGCCCACATCGAGGGGCCGCGTCCGTATTCCAGCTCGAACTCGGCGGTGAAGCGGCGATTGGCGGGATAGTCCATTTCGTCGCTCCACGCCGCCGCGTGCTGCGCGCCCAGCGCCGCCGGTCCGATCGCGGTCAGCAGCGGCCGGCCGAAGGTGCGGACGGTCCCGAACAGCGGGATGTCCTCGTCGTCGGGCGCCATCGCCGCCCATTGCCGCACGAAGGCGACGGCGATGCCGCCTTCCAGCGCGGTGAAGATGGCGTCGGGGCGGACTTGGCGGA
>JADGAL010000323.1 GCA_015232025.1 Alphaproteobacteria bacterium | reverse complement strand
CCACCGCCGTCAACGGGCTGAGCAGCCCCAGCGACGACACCGCCACCGGCGGCAGGCGCGCGAGGCCGCGGAACCACAGCGCGTAGGAGATCAGCGCGCCGACCAGCGACAGATAGGCGTAGCCAAGCATCTCGCTCCCGGTCAAGGCCGGCAGGGGCGGATCGACCGCCAAGGCCGCCGGGATCAGGATCACCCCGCCGACCAGCAACTGCCAGCCGGTGAAGGCCAGCACCGGCATGTCGGGCCGCCAACGCCGCGCCAGATAGGTGCCGGCGACCATGCAGGCGGCTCCCGCCAGGGCCGCCGCGATGCCGATCGGGTCCCACGCGGCGCCGGGAGACAGCAGCAGCGCGGCCATCCCCGCCACCCCCAGCAGGCAGGCCCCGACCGCGAGGCGGGCCGGCCGGCGCCCGTCCACCGCCCAGACCAGGCCAAGCACCAGAAGCGGCTGGATCGCCCCCACCACCGCCGCCAGCCCGCCCGGCAGCCGATACGCCGCCACGAACAAAAGCGCCTGGAAAAATCCGATGTTCAGCGCCGAAAGCGCCACCAGACGGCCCCACTCGCCGCGTCGGGGCGGGCGGCGCCAGCCGTGCAGGGCCAAGAGCGCGCCGGCCGGCAGGACGCGCAGCAGGGCGGCCGTGAAGGGGCGATCGGGCGGCAGCAGCTCGGTGGTCACGATATAGGTCGAGCCCCAGATCGCCGGAGCCAAAGCGGTCGCGAGGACGTCGAGCCAGGATGGGTTGCGCATCACGCTACTTAGCCCGCCGTCGCGGCGCCTGTCGAGAACCGGAACCGGATTTGATATGATGCGCCCGGTTACGGGATCGGAGCGTGCATGCATCACACATTTCTGCTCGAAGAGGGCGTTTGGCGGGCCAGCGGCACCTACACCGACGAGGCCGGCGCGACCCATCCGATCCGCGGGCGCGCCGCGATCAGCCACGCCTCGCACGTCTGGCGCAACGAGGGCGAGATGGAGGTGATGGGCGACGAGCCCGTGGTCGTCGATCATCTTTACGAGATCGTGCCGATGCCGCACGGCGCCAGCGCCACCATATGGACCGCCAGCAGCGCGCGGCTGGGCCGTTTGCGGGGCAACGTCGCGGTGGTCGGCGACACGCTGCTGTCCAGCTTCACCAGCGACGAGGGCGAGTTCAGCGGCACCGAAAGCCTGACCCGCCTGGGCGACAACGCCTATGCGGCGCGCGGCGTTCTGTATCGCGGCTTCGAGCGCCTGTCGTCGTGGAGCATGCAGATGACCCGCGTGCTGAACTGATGCGCGTCGATTTGTTCGATTTCGAGCTGCCGCGCGAACTGATCGCCCAGCGCCCGGCCGAGCCGCGCGATGCGGCGCGCCTGCTGCATGTCGCCGATGGCTTCGAGGATCTGGGCGTGCGCGATCTGCCCGGATTGCTGCGGCCGGGCGATCTGATGGTGTTCAACGACACCCGCGTCATTCCCGCCCGGCTGCATGGCGAGCGCGGCGCCGCCAAGATCGAGGCGACCCTGCACCAGGCGGTCGGCCCGGACACCTGGCGGGCCTTCGCGCGCCCGGCCAAGCGCCTGCGGCCCGGCGACACGGTGCGGTTCGGCGAGGGCTTCGAGGCCGAAGTGCTGGGCCGCGGCGAGGGCGGCGAGGTGACCTTGCGCTTCGAAGCCGCCGGGGCGGACTTGCTGCGCCTGCTGGAACGCCACGGCGCCATGCCGCTGCCGCCCGATATCAAGCGGCCGGGCGACGACCGCGACCGCAGCGACTATCAGACCATCTTCGCCGCCGAGGCCGGAGCGGTGGCAGCCCCCACCGCCGGCCTGCATGCCACGCCGGAAATGCTGGAGGCCCTGGACCGGCGCGGCGTGCGACGGGTGGCGGTGACGCTGCATGTCGGTGCCGGCACCTTCCTGCCGGTCAAGGTCGACGATGTGCGCGACCACCGCATGCATTCCGAATGGGGCGAGATCGGCCCCGAGACCGCCGCTTTGATCGCGCAAACACGGGAATCCGGCGGCCGGGTGGTGGCGATCGGCACCACCGCGCTGCGTTTGCTGGAGAGCGCGCACGGAAAAGCCTTTTCCGGCACCACCGACATCTTCATAACACCGGGTCACCGCTTCGGGACCGTCGATATGTTGATGACCAATTTCCACCTGCCGCGCTCGACCCTGTTCATGCTGGTCTGCGCCTTTTCGGGGTTCGATCGCATGCGCGACGCCTATCGCCACGCCATCGCCTCGGGCTATCGCTTTTATTCCTATGGCGACGCCTGCCTGCTGCATCGGGAGCAAGCGGCGTGACCGCCTTCCGTTACGAGTCGCTGGGGCGGGACGGCGCGGCGCGGCTGGGCCGCGTCCACACCGCGCACGGCGCCTTCGACACCCCCGCCTTCATGCCGGTGGGCACCGCCGCCACGGTCAAGGCGATGACGCCCCAATCGGTCGCCGCGACCGGCGCCCAGATCGTGTTGGGCAACACCTATCATCTGATGCTGCGCCCCACCGCCGAGCGCATCGACCGGCTGGGCGGGCTGCACCGCTTCATGAATTGGAGCGGGCCGATCCTCACCGATTCCGGCGGCTTCCAGGTGATGAGCCTGGCCAAGCTGCGCAAGATCGACGAGCAAGGCGTCACCTTCCAGTCGCATCTCGACGGCTCGGCCCATGTTCTGACGCCCGAACGCTCGATGGAGATCCAGCGCCTGCTGGGCGCCGACATCACCATGGCCTTCGACGAATGCACCCCCTTCCCCGCCACCCCCGAGACCGCCGCCGCCAGCATGCGGCTGTCGATGCGCTGGGCGTCGCGCTCGAAGGGCGCGTTCGTCGAGCGGCCGGGGCATGGCCTGTTCGGCATCGTGCAGGGCGGCATCTATCCCGATCTGCGCCGAGAATCGGCCGAGGCGCTGACCGGCATCGGCTTCGACGGCTACGCGGTGGGCGGCTTGGCGGTCGGCGAGGGGCAGGAGGCGATGTTTTCGACGCTGGACGTCACCACGCCGCTGTTGCCCGACGACCGGCCGCGCTATCTGATGGGGGTGGGCAAGCCGGCCGACATCGTGGGCGCCGTGCTGCGCGGCGTCGACATGTTCGATTGCGTGATCCCCACCCGCTCGGGCCGCACCGGCCAGGCCTTCACCCGGCGCGGCCCGGTCAACATCCGCAACGCCCGCCACCAGGACGACCCCCGCCCGCTCGACGCCGAATGCGGCTGCCCGGCTTGCCGGGACTATTCGCGGGCCTATCTGCATCATCTGGCGCGCAGCGACGAGATCCTGGGGCTGATGCTGCTGACTTGGCACAATCTGCATTATTATCAGGACCTGATGCGGTCCCTGCGCGAGGCCATCGCCCAGGGCCGCGCCGCAACCTTCGCCCAGGACTTCGCCGCCCTTCAGGCGCTGGGCGACATCGAGGCCGTCTGATGGAAAAGCTGACCCAACTGGGGCGCCCCGCCGCCCAACCCGCCTCGCCCGCCGAGGCGGTGCTGGAGACGGTGCCCAACCCGCATCCCGACAGCCTGTATCTGATCCGCTTCGCGGCGCCGGAATTCACCTCGCTGTGCCCGATCACCGCGCAACCCGACTTCGCCCATCTGGTGATCGACTACGCGCCCGCCGAGACGATCGTCGAAAGCAAGTCGCTGAAACTGTTCCTGGCCAGCTTCCGCGACCACGGCGCCTTCCACGAGGATTGCACCCTGACCATCGGCAAGCGGCTGGTCGAGGCGACCAAGCCGCGCTGGCTGCGCATCGGCGGCTATTGGTACCCGCGCGGCGGCATTCCGATCGACGTGTTCTGGCAAACCGGCGCGCCCCCCGAGGGCCTGTGGCTGCCCGACCAGGGCGTGGCGAGCTATCGCGGCAGGGGGTGAGAGGGATGGGGAAACACCAAGGACACCAAGGACACCAAGGCAGAGGCGACACGCCCGCACTCCCGGTCTCTTGGTGTCCTTGGCGCCTTGGTGGTGAACCTTTTTTTCAGACCGCCACCGCGCGGCGGCGCATCAGCCACCAGA
>JADGAL010000322.1 GCA_015232025.1 Alphaproteobacteria bacterium | reverse complement strand
CAGACGGCTACTTGCGCAGATCGATTTCGACGCCGGCCTCGCCGGTGAATTCGACCAGGATGTCCTCGTCGCGCACGATGTACTGGCAGGCCAGGCGATAGGGCGGGGGGATGTCGCTCACCTCGCCGGCTTCTCGATCACCCGCTGCCGCTACGCCGACAGCCTGGGCGCCGCCGCCGCCCTGGCCTACCGCATCCTACGCCGCGACGGCCGCCTGGACCCCGCCGCCGTTCGGTTCTACGACCGGGTGCTGTTCCCGATCAGCCAGGTCGGCGATCTCGTCCTGCATCCCGTGCTGGGCAAGAACGTCTGGGCGCTGGCGATCGCGGAGTAGAGCTCCCCACGCCGTCATGCCCGGACTTGATCGTTGGATGGCCGGGTCAAGCCCGGCCATGACGGACCTCCCACGCCGTCATGCCCGGACTTGATCCGGGCATCCACATGACAGCCGTACAAGCCGTTGTTGGATGGCCGGGTAGGGAACGAAAGTGAGCCTTTGTTGGCGTCAGTGCACTAGTATTCCGTTCAGACCGCGTTCATGTCGACGTTTCTATGGTGGTCATCGTCAGCCCAGGGGCTTTTCGCATGACCACCCTCAGTCTATTCGCCCTGATTCTCCTTGGAATCGTCCTGCAAGTCGGCGTTGCCGCCCTCGTGGCGTTTCGGAAGCACTGGCTGGCTTACGAGGAATTGCTTGATCGCGCCAGTGACGTCCCGGCCCGCCCGGCGGTCGCGGTCACCCCACCGGCGTGGACCGGCTATCGTCCCTTCCGGGTCATCGCGAAGACGATCGAAGATGCCGCCGGGTCGGTCTGCTCGTTCCGTCTCGCGCCGGCCGATGGTGGGGCGGTACCCTCCTTTCTCCCCGGTCAGTTCCTGACCTTCCGGCTATCGGTCGCGGGATCCGATCGGCCGATCGTCCGCTGCTATTCGTTGTCCGACCGTCCGGGCATGGACACCCTGCGCGTCAGCATCAAGCGCGTCGCGTCGGGCCTGTCGTCAAACCACTTCCACGACCACGTCCGCGAGGGCGACATCCTCGACGTCAAGGCGCCATCGGGCCACTTCCACCTTGACCCGCGCGGCGACGGGCCGGTCGTCCTGATCGCCGGCGGGATCGGAGTGACGCCCCTGCTCAGCATGGCGGCCGCCTGCCTGCACGAGAATCCCGATCGCGAAATCTGGTTTTTCCACGGTGTCCGTGACGGTCGCGAGCGGATCATGGGCGGAGTCCTGGCCGAGTGGGCTGAACGGCATCCCCGGTTCCACCCGCATCTCAGCCACAGCCGGCCGGACGCCGACGCCGTCGAGGGACGCGACTTTCATCACCGCGGCCACGTCGACATCCGATTGCTGCGCCTGTCATTGCCCCTGAAGCCCTTCGACTTCCACATCTGCGGCCCGCGCGCCATGCTGGAGAGCCTGGTTCCGGCCTTGCTCGACTGGGGCGTTCCATCGGCGCGCATCCATTACGAAGCGTTCGGACCGGCCTCGCTGCCCAACCTGGAGTCCGGACCCGTTCCAGGCGACCCGTTCACCGTCACCTTCGCCCGCTCGCGGCGCACCGTGACCTGGACGCCGGGCGCCGGATCGCTTCTGGAGGTGGCGGAAGCCAACGGCATCCCCGTCGAGTCCGGCTGCCGCGCCGGTGGCTGCGGCATGTGCCAGACCCGGCTCGAGAGCGGCCAAGTCACCTACGATCAGTCCCCCGATTTCGATCCCGAACCGGGTACGTGCCTGCTGTGCCTGGGCCGCCCCAAATCCAACCTCGTGCTGTCGGCGTGACGCCATGGAAAGATCGTTGCTGCGCTCGGAAATCGCCCCGTTCATCGCCGCCTTCTCGGGGCTGATCGCCGCGACCATTCTGGGCGACCTTGCGCTCCACCTGTTCGGACTTGTTTGGATCGGCCGATGGTTGGGAATTCCCGGCGTCGCGCTGATCGCGCTGTCGTTCCTGTATTCGCTGCGTAAGCGCCGTCTGATCGCGGCGGGAGACCCACGCGTCTTCCTGCGCCTGCACGAATTCCTCACCTGGGGCGGAGCGCTGATGATCCTGGTTCACGCCGGCGTGCATTTCAACGCCGTGCTGCCCTGGTTGGCCTTGCTGGCGATGCTCGCCAATGTCGGCAGTGGTCTGACGGGCAAGTTCCTGCTCGACCGCGGGCGGCGCCACCTTGTCGAAAAGAAGGCCGCCATCCAGCGGCGGGGGCTGTCGGCCGGCGACCTTCAGCGCGAGATTTTTTGGGACGCGACCACCCTGGACACCATGGCGAAGTGGCGGAAAGTCCATTTCCCCGTGACCATCGCCTTTTCAGCGCTGACGGTCGGCCATGTCCTTTCCATCCTTCTGCTGTGGAACTGGCGATGAAAAGCCGAATCCTGATTCCGGTGCTCTTGGCGAATCTGGCCATCGTCACGGTGCTGGTCTTCGTCTACCCGCATCTGATGGTCAGCCCCGGTCAATTGACCGCCGGCCACGCGGCGCAGGAAGGCGATTGCTTCGCCTGCCATGACCCGTTCCTGGGCACTCCGGCGAAACGATGCGAGTCCTGCCACACCCCCGAACGAATCGGACGGTTCACCACCAAGGGCGTTCCGGTCGCCGCCACCATCGCCGGCAAGGGCGCCTTCCACCAGACGCTCAAAGGCGCGCCGTGCGTCGCCTGCCACAGCGACCACCGGGGCGTCGCGAAATACCGACCGGCGACCGGGCGCTTCGCGCACGCCATGCTGAACGAGGCGACCCGTCGGCAATGCGCGACCTGCCACGCCGCTCCCGTCGACGCGGCGCACCGGCAGGCGAACCAAGCCTGCGCCACCTGTCATAGCCAGGAACGCTGGAAACCGGCGACCCTTGATCATTCCCGCCTGTTCGCCCTGGATCGCGATCACGACGTCAAATGCGCGACCTGCCACACCGGCGCCGACTACAAGACCTACACCTGCTACGGATGCCACGAGCACAGCCCCGCCAAGATCGCCTCGGAACACCGCGAGGAAGGAATCCGCGACTACGAGAACTGTGTCCGCTGCCACAAGAACGCCAACGAGCACGACATCATCTGGGATGGCCGGGGCGGCGATGGCCCGCGGCGGAAACACGATGACTGATACGGTGAGGTGAGCGCGATTCGCTGCCGCGCCGGTCGAAGGTGAGGCGGCAGAAGCGTCAAGGCTGCCGCCCCGGCCGCGCCGAGTCTACTCCCGCCGCAGACGCTTCACGAAGTCGATCAGGCCGACTTGGCGGAAGCGGCGCAGTCGTTCGGCATCGAGGATGGCGCGCACGCTGGCGACGCTGGCCTCGATGTCGCGATTGACGACGATGTAGTCGTATTCCGCCCAGTGGCTGATCTCGTCCGAGGCCTTGGCCATGCGCTTGGCGACCACTTCGGCCGAGTCCTGGGCGCGCGCCTTCAGGCGGCGTTCCAGTTCCTCGACCGAGGGCGGCAGGATGAAGATGCTGACCAGATCGTCGCGGGCGTTCTGGGCCATCTGCTGGGTGCCCTGCCAGTCGATGTCGAACAGCACGTCGCGGCCGCCGCTCAACACGTCGTTCACCGGGCCGCGGGGCGTTCCATAATAGTTGTCGAAGACTCGGGCGTGTTCGAGAAGTTGGCACCCCTCGATCATGTCCTGGAAGCGCTCGACCGAGACGAAATGGTAGTCGCGGCCATCCACCTCGCCGGGGCGCGGGGCGCGGGTGGTCACCGAGACCGACATGGCGATCTGGGCATCCGCCTCGAGCAGGGCGCGGCTGATCGTCGTCTTGCCGGCGCCCGAGGGCGAGGACAGCACCAGCATCAAGCCGCGGCGCTGGGTTGCTTGGGTGGGCGTGGTCATGGGTAGGGCGCTCATTCTATGTTTTGAACCTGTTCGCGGAACTGCTCGATCACCGCCTTGAGTTCGAGGCCGATGCGGGTCAGTTCGACCTCGGCGGCCTTCGAGCACAGCGTATTGGCCTCGCGGTTGAACTCCTGGCACAGGAAGTCGAGGCGGCGGCCGATCGCGCCCCCCTCGTCCAGCATCTCG
>JADGAL010000321.1 GCA_015232025.1 Alphaproteobacteria bacterium | reverse complement strand
GCAAGATTTACGAGAAGATGGCCGGCAAAGCCAGCCGCGGTATCGTTGGCGAGATCACCAAACAGGTCCGCTCGCCACAGACCTCGCCCTTGTGACCGGTTTTTACACGTATGTTCAGCCTACCCGTCCATAGGCCGCAATCCCGTCCTCGACGCGAGCAACGATCACTTTCCAATAGCGCGCGGGGATTTTGGCGCGCAGGACCGTGCCCCCGTCACCGACTCCGACGAACACCTCGTCAGTCGGGTCCAGAACTGGTCCGGAAAAAAGGCAGAGCCGCTCGTTGGTCGCTTCCCGCAGCACGTGATCCTCGAGGTCGCCCCAGTTGTTCACGCCTTTGCCGGCCTGATTGAACGCGGCGACCTGGGGCGAGCAGTTGGTGACGTGAAAGGTATCGCCGTTGGCCCGACGCAGGAGTGCGTAGCTTTCGCCCCAGGCGACGTCTTCGCGCCGGACGAGATGGCCCTTGTCGAAGGAGCCGCGATCCTTGGTGAAGAAAACGTCCGGAAGCTGAAATTCCGGGGCGAGCCGGGGATCGAGGAACCAGCGTTCCCGGTCGTCCTCGTCCAGCCCGCTCAGCCCCTTGCGGGTGTAGTCGTAGTCTGCCTCGGGCTTCTTCAGCCGGGGATCGCGAGTCAGGTTGCAGGCCGTGACAAGGGCAAGCCTGCGGGTCTTGTGCATCCTGATCGAAAAGTTCTGATAATGGAGCAGGTCGCTGCCGTCGCGAGTCTTGGCGAGAACAGCCGGGTCGGCCGCACTGGGCATGGGGACCCGGACGGAGGCGCGCGAACCGTCATTCTCCTCGAGGAAGTCCTGGTCGTACCCCCGGCGTGACGTGTAGTCGGTGTCACGATAGGGCTCACGCAACGCCTCGAGCGAATCGCCAGCCTGGGCGTTTACAAGCGCCGTCGGCAGTTTCGGCGCGGACGCCTCGCCGAGGGAGATGGTGATGCGCAAGGGGATTTCTATGTTCACGGCTCCCCCTCCGCCTGTCTCCTTGAGCACCGTGGGTTCGGGCCGCCTAGCGGTGTTGCTTTGTGTGCTGGGGGGCAGGGTGGGTGGCTCCGCCTGTTCCGCATCGGCGCGCGCCCACCAGTCGGCCCAGCCATGCTGTCCGCGCGTCGGCGTTCCTGCGAAAAGGATGCCGGCGTCGACGACCCGGCTATCCCGCGCCAGTTCGCTGGTTGGGACGGCATAATTCCGCTGGTGATACAGTCCGCCGAAATGCAGCGCCAGCACGTGGCCGGTGGAGAGATCCACCACGGCCGAGCCGGAATTCCCCCCCAGCGTCGAGCAGTCGTGGGTCGCCGCCGGGACCAGCTTGCCGAAGCTTCCGGTTTTCATTCCGCCCTGCAGTTCGCCGGGCTGCAGACGTTTGATGCCGAACCGGCCATCGAACAGACGCTTCTGGACGTCGGACGGGTTGCGTCCATCGAAGGCCGGATAGCCGATGATGACGATGTCATGCTTGGCAAGGTCTCGTGCATCGGTCAGCGACAGACTCAGGGGACGATGATCCTCCGTCAGTCCCTCGACCCCGAGGATCGCCATGTCCCAATAGGGATGAATCATGACGATGCTGTGGACGCCGAGCACGTTGCTGACCGGGCTTCCCTGCTCGCGCAGGAAGTCGATCCCCGCCGCGACGCCGGGTATGAAACGTAAACCCCGGTCCCCAAGGCCTGTGGCGAAGATCTCCGCCACATGACGGTTGGTCATGATCAGCCCTTTGCCGACCACGAAGCCCGTCCCGCCGTAGGGCAGCTCGGGATGGCCGGGCAGTTCGATGCGCCCGATGGAGGGAATGACCGTCTCTATTCGCCCTCTAAATGGCTTGCTCTCGTCCGACAGATGGGTCCACAGGGGATGAGTGACCTTGAAGCTGCCGCCGATGATGTCGATGGCCGGCCGGAGGTCCTCGTCGATAATGGCCTCCAGGCTAGAGAGCTGTTCTGCGGTCGGTTCCTTATTGCGGGCGAGCCTTTCTATACCCTCGCGGGCCAATTCCCTCTTCCCGGCCTGGACGTCAAGCACCTCTAACTCTCCAGAGAGTTCCGGGCGCGCTAGCGCCTCCAGCGCATTGACCTGCCCGTCCAGGCCGCCGTCTTTCGGGGAGATGAGTTCCAGGTACGCCCTCAACTGCCGTGCATCGCGTTGCGTCATGGCCTACTCTCCCTTAGTTGGAGTTGGACGTGCGATCTCTGCTAGAGGAAAGCGTATCTCCAGTTGCTCTTCTTGAAAAGGTTCAATATCGTCGATGGGGTTGCGATCGAAACAGGCGGTGCGTTGCAGCACCAGGGTGGCAGTCGGGCGACATTTCATGTCCACCGCCGTGTCGGGGCGCTAAACCAAAGTTCAAGTGGAGCCGCGACCAATCATGCGTCTTGACCCTTCGGACATCAGCATCCTCCTGAAGGCAATGGAAGGCAGTTTTGACCCCTTCAGCATGCAGAAGCTGCTCCTGGAGCGGTTCGGGTTGAAAATGCACAACATCACCGCTCTCTTTAAAGCCTTCCAGGACCAAGCGGTTGACATTCATCAACATTTCGATCAGCGCAATACCACGGAACAGCTGATCGCCGCCCTCCGGGACGCCCGGCCGTCGGTTGCCGAACTGGTCGCACTGGCTGATCGCGCTGGTTTCGCGGTCCTCCCGCCCAGCGGTGCCCTCGAGGTACTCGTGCGGCGAGACGGGGCGCCCTATCAGGACGTCATGGCCTTTCGTGCCGAGTTGGCGAAGCGTGAACTCGCGGTCTGTCGAGTGGAAACACCCCAGGGATACGGCACGGGAAGCCTGATCGGCAGCGATCTTGTCCTCACCAACCACCATGTGGTGGCCAAGGCCATGAACCAGGCGGGAGATGTGGTCGGCGCGATCACGTGCCGCTTCGACCATAAGCTGGCGGCGACCAGCGGCTACTTGACGCCGGCGCTGCCGGTAGCGGTAAGAAAGATCTTGGCCTGGAGCCCGCATGCGCCGGAAGATCTTCAGTCCGATGGGGAGAACAGGGCGCCGGACCGTCTGGATTATGCGCTGTTGAAACTCGAAGAGGCCGTCGGCGACCGACCCATCGTCGAGGGGGGCGAAACGCGCGGGTTCATTCCGCTCGCGCCTTCGGCCCGCCAGATGCTGGACCATGAGGGGCTGCTGGTGCTAGAGCATCCGCAGGCCAAACCGATGAAAATCGATCTCGGAGCCGTCGTCTGGACGGGCGAGACCCGTCTGCGTCATAGCGTCAACACCGAGGCCGGCTCGTCGGGAGCGCCCGTACTCGACGCCACCCTCAATCTTGCTGCGCTCCACCAGGCCGGCTACACCGACTGGCCTGGTCAGGACTATGCGCACAATCAAGCCATTCCCCTGGCGTTGATTGCCGCCGACATCCGCACGCGCGGCCTGATAATCTAGGTGGACCATGTTGCTACTGACGGAAGAGCAGGACGCGATTACCAACTGGGCGGAAGGCTTCAACCAGATAAGCTTCGATACCTTTCTGGCGGGAGCAGGCGGTCGCCGGATCGCTGACTTCTCATCACCCCTGAATGCCATGCCGCGCATCACATTGGAGTTCGTCAACTGGCTCGGTCAGAACCCAGAGCACCTCGTGCCGATCCTGCAAGCGGCCGTCTCAAAGTTTCCGAACCATGAAGAGAAGCCTCGCCTGCAGCAGGCTGCCCAGCGGATCGCTGCGGTGCTGGCCCGCCAGCAGGTCGCTGGCCCGCCCTGGCAGGCCAGTCTCATCGAGGGCGTTCCCATGGTCAACCGCGCGCAACTACGCGAGGTCTTGAAGGACCTGCACGCAGGCGAGACCCATAAGGTCATCATGGTCGATGGGCCAAGCGGGAGCGGCCGATCCCATTCATGGCACCTGATCAATTATGTTGCGCGGCGGACAGGCAACGGCAAGCCGATCCGGAACGTGTCAACGCGAATGAGACACTGACGCCATCGAATTAGGCAGCCAAGTTCTGGGGCCTGTCGGGCTGGTTGATCCAGGCCGCCGTCGGCGGGGCGGGCGCCTTGGGCGGGGCGCTGACGAA
>JADGAL010000320.1 GCA_015232025.1 Alphaproteobacteria bacterium | reverse complement strand
GTCCTCGCGGGTGGCCGGCAGGGCGGGCATGGCGGTGGGGAACGACACGTTCCCCGGCTTGGCGCCGACCAGTTCCTCGAACCGCATCTCGGCCGATCGCAGCGACAATTCGGCCGCCCTGAGGGCGGCTTCGGCATCGGCGACGCGCGCTTCCGCCTGGGCCACGTCGGTGCGGGTCGCCAGCCGGCGCGCGAAACTGGCCTGGGCGGAGTCGAGCTGGCGCCGCAACAGCGCAAGGCTGTTGCGGTTGAGCCGCGCCACCTGGCGGCCTTGGGCCACGTCCAGATAAGCCCGCGCACCTTCCAGCAGGACTTCGCCTTCGGTCGCCACCAGCACCGCGCGCGCCGCCAGCACGCGTGCGTCGGCGCCCCGCACGGCCTCGGCGGTGCGGCCGAAATCGTAGACGTTCTGGCTGATGCCGAGTCCGCCCTGGCGGGTGGTGGTGACGCTCGACACCACGCCGGAGGTCGTGTCCGTATACTTGCTGAACACGCGCGACGGTCCGGCGCTCAACGTCACCTCGGGCCGCCAGCCCGACGCCGCCACGGCGACGTTCTCGTCCGTGGCCCGCGTCGCGGCGCGCTCGGCGGCGAGCCTGGGGTGGCGTTGGTAGACGGCGCCCAGCGCGTCGTTCAGGCTCTCCGCCAGGCAGGGCGTTCCGAAAACCGGCAAAAGGACGGCGACGGGGCCGATCAGCCTGGCGGAAAGAGACACAGGGTCAGGCGCAGGTGGCGGCGGCGGTGCAGACGGCCACCGACTGGGACTGCGAGTTGCACGGGCTGCCCGCACCGCCCGAGACGAAATCGAGAAGATCGTCCGGCAGTTCTTCGCTCAGCGTTTCCGACGGCTTGGGAATGATCACGTGCACGGTCGTGTCGTCGTCGACGTAAAGCTCGCATTGCGAATCGACGCCGCCCTCGGGCACGTTCGAGGTGATGACCTTGAAACAGCAATCGGGCTTCGTCTTCGCCAGTTCCCGCAATTCCCCGCCCGGATCCTGGTTGGCGGCCGTCAACAGGCAGTTCTCGAAGATGTGGCGGCGGGTCAACGGCTCGGGAATCTCGGCCACGGTGCCCAGCGGCGGCACCGCCAGGTAATAGACCGGAAAGGACGGCTCCTCGTGCACGACCACCTCGACCCCGTCGGGCAGGATGCGGCCAAGAAGCCTTTCGACGGTCACCCGCGGCTCGGCCACCAGCGCGGCACGGACGGCGTCGTCCCCCAGTGCGGCGCTTTCGATCAAACGCCGGTCGTTCGTGTTGATGTACCCCATCTTTCCCCCCTTGGTCGCCAGGACACCCCAGGTGGAATTACGCCCTGGGTTCGGCTGGCAGTCAAACTGTTTTCACACCGTCCGGGCGGAGGCGAGCGTCCGCAACAGGCAATCGAAACGCTCGCCCGCCAGGGTGACCGAGTTGAGGATGTTCTCGTCGAGTTCGTCCTCGAGGATCTGGTCGGCGTTCATGGCCTCGCCGTCGCCGCCCAATCCCATCCGCCGTACCGTGCCGCGCAGGCGGTCGGCCAGGAACAGCGCGATGGCGCGGTAGAAGCGCATGCCGAAGCCTTGGTCGCGCCCCAGGCGCTCGGTGATGTCGGCCTTGGCGATGTCGAGCACCACGCACGGGGTCTGGCAGGTGACGGTGGCCGAGGGCGGCGCGCTGTCGACGAAGGAAAGCTCGCCCACCATGTCCCCGACCCCAAGGGTGGCGAGGACGCCGATTCCCCGCACGCCGACCTCGGCGTGGCCGTCCAGGATGATGAACATGGACCGGCTGGCCACGCCCTCGCGGACCAGGGTGTCGCCGGCCCGCAATTGCCGCTTGGCGGCGACCTTGGCCAGCCATTCCACGTCAAGATCGTCGAGCTGGCCGAGAATGTAGAGGACGCGTCGCATGGCGACTCCTATGCGGTCAAAGGCTTTGTCGGCGGATGAAATCGGAAAGCAGTCCGGGGCTGTCCCTCAGTTCGGCGAGGGCGCCGTCCTGAACCAGCCGACCCTGGTCCAGCACCAGGACGCGGTTCACCTTTTCGATGGTCGACAGGCGGTGGGCGATGACCACGCGGGTGATGCCCAGCCCGCGCAGGGTTTCGGTGACGATGGCCTGGGTCTGGTTGTCGAGCGCGCTGGTGGCTTCATCCAGCAGCAGGATGCGCGGCTTGCGCACCAGCGCCCGGGCGATCAGCAGGCGCTGGCGCTGGCCGCCCGACAGGGTGCCGCCGCCTTCCTGCAAGACCGTCCGCATGGCCATGGGCATGGCTTGGATGTCGGCCTCGAGGCCGACCATGCGGGCCACCTCCCAGGCGTCCTCGAGCCGGCATTGGGTGCCCCCCTGGATGTTGTCGAGCACCGTCCCGGGCAGCACCCGGCCGTGCTGCAGCACCACCCCCAGCCGGCTGCGCAACGCCGTCGGATTCAGCGTCGACATGGGCTTGCCGTCGAAGAAGATCTCGCCGTCGTCGGGGGTCTCGATGCCCAGCAACAGGCGCATGATCGTGGACTTGCCGCTGCCCGAGGGGCCGACGATGGCGACGAACTCGCCGGGCTTGATGCGGAAGCTGACGCCGTTCAGCACCTGCGGCATGCCCGGCCCATAGGCGAAGTTGACGCGGCTGAGTTCGATGGCGCCCTTCAGCTCGCCCGGCGTATGGCGCCGCGAATCGTCCTCGGGCGCGGTCTCGACCAGCGGGCGGATGCGTTCGACCATGGGGAAGACCGCCAGCACCATGGTCGCCGTCTTGCACAACAGCGTCATGCCCGCCAGGAACTGGCCGAAGGCGGCGTTGAAGGCCAGGAAGTCGCCGGTCGCCAGCACCTTGGCCTCGGCCGCCGCCTCGCCGCCGGCCTGGGCCGCCGTCATCTGCTGGGTCAGGTCGTGCTTCAACAGCCAGCTGACGGTGAGGAACAGCACCACCATGCCCAGCGGCGAAAGGGCCGCCTGGAAGACCGCCTGGGTGTTGGCGAGGCGCTGCGCGGCGACGAAGCGCGCGCGCTGGACGGCGTAGCGCTCGGCCCAGGTGGCCATGGCGCGGTCCAGCGCCGCCGCCACCTTCAGCTTGCCCACCGCCGCCACCAGCTGGAAAACGAAGCCTTCGACGCGCCCCCGGTTGCGCGCCAGATCGCGTTCGTGGCGCAGCTGGAGCATGCCCCAGACCACGCTCGGCACCGAGGCGGCGACCGCCACCCCCACCGCCACCAGGGCGAGACGGGCGTCGTAGGCGAACAGCAGCGCCAGGTTGGCGAGCGAGAACACGCCGGTCAGCAGCGACACCGCCGCCGAGCCCGACAGCAATTGCCGGACGGCCTGGACGCCGAGCACGCGGTCGGCCATGTCGCCGGCCGTGTAGGCCTTGAAGAAGCGCGGCGGCAGCCGCAGCAGGCGGTCGAAGAAGGCGGCCTGGATAACCGAATCGGCGCGGCCCTCGATGCGCCGCACCAGCATTCCCTTGCCCAGTTCCAGGGCGGCGGCGCACAGGGCGGCGGCGACCAGGCCGCCGACCAGGATGGTCAATTGGTCGCGGGCGGCGGCGGGAATGACCTCGTCCACCAGCAGGCCGGTCGCCACCGGCACGCCGAGCCCCAGGGCGGCGGCCAGCAGGGACAGCAGCGCCAGGCGCTGGGCGTCGCGCCGGATGCCGTGGCCGAGCATGGCGACCAGGGTCCGCGCTCCGATGCCGTCGCTCGGCAGACGCGGATAGACCATCAGGGCAAGGGGCGACAGCGCGGAGGCCGTCCCGGGGTCCACGCGACGGGTCCGCCCGTCGGCGGGATCGACCAGCACATAGCCGCGGCCGCGCCACAGCAGCGCCACCGGCGCCTTGCCGTCCTCCCACCGCGCCAGCAACGGGCCGTTCTCGTGCCGCCACCAGTCGTCGCGCAGCAGCACCTGCCGGCCGCGAAGGCCCGAGGCCTTGAGGATGGCGCCCTCGTCGTCGGGCTCGGCAAGGCCGTCCTCGCCGCCGGGGGTGGCGACGCTCATGCCGATGTCGGCGGCGACCAGCCGCAGGGCGGCCAAGACCGGCCGGCCGATGGTGCCGATGGCGGCGACCGGGGCGTCGGGGTCCGGCC
>JADGAL010000031.1 GCA_015232025.1 Alphaproteobacteria bacterium | reverse complement strand
CGACCGCCGCGGCGGCCGCGCCGACGCGCGGCGGCCAAGCCCGCCTGGACGCGCTCGCGGGTCAAGGCCCGCTCATATTGGGCGAGCGCTCCGAAGATGTGAAACAGCAGCTCGCCATGAGCGGTGCCGGTGTCCATCCCCTCGGTCAGCGAGCGGAAGGCGACACCGGCCTCGCGCAGCCCGGCGACGATGTCGAGCAGGTGGGGCAGGGACCGCCCGAGGCGATCCAGCTTCCACACCACCAGCGTGTCGCCGGCCTTCAGATAGTCGAGGCAGCCCTTCAACCCCGGCCGGTCGTCCCGCGCGCCCGAGGCCTTGTCCTCGAAGAGATGCCGCGAATCCACCCCGGCGGCGATCAGCGCGTCGCGCTGCAGATCGGTGGTCTGGCGGTCGTTCTCTGAAGAAACCCGCATGTAGCCGATCAACATGTCCGGAAAACCCCAACTGCCGCGTTTCCGAGCGGCGATATCATTCCGGCATGGTTTGTCGAACGAAAATCGCGTCCGGCGGGGTCGTCGACCGAGCACCGCCGACCGGCCGCCGGAAAACAGGTGTTTTCCGACAGGCTAAGCGACCATCGCGGAACGAGGGCCGCGCCGTTCATGTTGAAAGTTAGCAGGGGCCGCTCCAGACGGAGCGGCCCCATCCTTGCCTTGCCGTGACTTGCCGGGCCATGGCTTGCCGGGCCGCGCCTTGGCATGGCTTGGCCAGCCGTGCCTCGACCCGGTTGTTCGCCGCCGGTCAGGCGGCGAGCTGGAAGCGGCCGAACCGCGGCCGCCAATCGCAGATGCCGATTTGTTCACCAACGATGCGCAGGAAATCGAGCAGATCCTTGGCGTCGACCATGTTCGGCAGATATTTGATTTCAATGTCGGCCGACCAGTGATCGAAGCGGGGCCGGGTGCGCATCACGCGGTTGCGATTGATGACCACCGGAGCCCGCAGTCGGAAGCGTGGATCCTCCCACAGCGCCTCGGGTGCCCGAGGCCCGTCATAGTTCAGGCGATAGTTCCGGTCGCACAACACGGCCGCGCGCACCTTGCGCCCACTACGGCGTGTCTGCCCGCCCTCGACCAGCGCCTTCTCGATGATCTCCCCGGGGATTACCGGCTCGCCACCTTGAAGATAAAGGCTGCCCAGGAACTCGATGCGGGCCATTTCTTCGTGATCAACGCCCACCTTCGCCCTCTTCCCTGACACGCTCTTCATCCGCACGGCCCACGGATTCAATGGGTCGGCCATCTGGCCGTTGTGCATCAACAGGGGCGACGCGCCGATGATCGTCACATTCAGGCATTTGTGGCTCATGACTGTTCCTTACGTCCTTGGGTGTGCGGCGCTCGACATCGAGATGAGGTGGAAGCGCATGCACCTGGTAACGTCGCCGGCGTATCCAACCCGTGACTTCGTGGTGGCAGGCACGGCAGAGGGTGGTCAGGTCATCCACGGTCTCCTCGCCCAGCACGGTGGGGTAGCGGCGATGGTGAACCTCGATTTCGGCTGCCGAGTCGCAGAGCCGGCACCGTCCACCGTCCCTCGTGATCGCCCGCCCCCGGATGGTTGCCCATCGGGTGCTCTGGAGGTATGTCCGATAGCCATCCCGCGTCATTCTGACTTCGCGTTCGTAACCACATTATTGGTGATAAACACCATATTGTCGCGGGCTTCGTCAAGGGATAATTTCGGTTCTCATAACCAAGAAAGCTGCCATGAGCCTGAATGACAATCGCCAGATCCGCGCGGCGCGGGCGTTGCTCGGTTGGGAGCAGAAAGATTTGGCCAAGGCGGCCGGCGTCAACATCAACACCATTCGCCGGATGGAGGGCTCCGATGGCGCCATCCGTGGGAACATTCGCACACTAGCGAACGTGCGGACCGCGCTTGAAAATGCGGGGATCGAATTTCTCAATCATGGATCGCCAGGAGTGAGAATTCGGGCGCGGTCGGGGTGATCGGGGGATCGCCAGGCGCGTGGTCTTGCCCTTCAGATCAATGCGAAGGCGTTGATCGTGGCGATGAGCCTGGCGATGACCCTTGGCGGGGTCCGGACGCGTCCGCGTCCTTTCGGACCATGCGGCCATTGCGCAGATGCGCAAAATCGCCGACGGCCGCGTGGCAGACATCGCCCCGCCGGAGCTGGTCGCCCTATCGCTGCTCGACGACCTGGCCGTGTTCATCGACGCCACCTTGGCCAAGCATTCCGGCAAAAGCGAGCTGGGCCGCCGCCGCCGCTGGAGCATGTCGGCGGGTCGTTCTAGTCGGTCGTGAAGTCTGCAACCGGTTCCCAAACAACAAGCCATTTCCACAAAACGCATAGACTTGAACCGACCAGCCTCTCGATCCAGTGCCGCGCATACGGCTTATCACGATGTGGATGGCGGCGGCGCGCTCGCCGCCGGTGTCGGAGCCGCCGAAGGTCAATCTTTTCTGTTATGTAGACCTCTGTATAATCACGCCGCTCGCGATGGGCTGCGTCTTGCCGATACCTCGACGACTGCCGCCTGGAAATGAGCAACAAATTGAAGGGCCGTCATGGCGGCGGCCCGCTCGGCGTGGGCCTCACGCCCGAATGCGGGATGAAGAGCCCATCGGGCGAGCAGTTCGGCAGCAACCTCTTCATTGCGGCGACCGCGGGGGAATCGGTCGGGGAGGGTGTTTCTTCGATCGTCTCGACCAAACTGCAGGTTTAACACGTTCGGCTCTCGCGCCGATCGCCGTTCGAGACCCAGCCTCCCCAGTCATGCTCGCATCTGCTGGTCATTCATCGATTTTTCCTCCGTGCGTCGCAACCATTTCACGTAGTTCGGGGGTCAGCTGGCCACCTGTCCAACGGCCATTCTTGCCAAACTCGAACTTGCCGCTTTTCAGGGCGTCCCGAACGGACACGGCCGGTTTGGCGGGGAAGGTGACCACCTGCCCCACCGGCGGTGGGGTCGGCGCGTCGGTGCCGCCGGCCAGGATCGGCGGCACGGGAGCCGGAGCCTGTTTCTCGGCGACGGCGCTCGGCGGCGCCGGTTCAGCGCTGGGGGCGGGCAGCTCGCGGGATAGCTTCTTCCACGCCTGTCGGACTGTCGCACTTTGTTCCGGGGTGACTGTCACAGTTCCAGCGGCGATCATACAGCCGATCCGCTCAAGGTCGCCGGCCAGCGTATCAAGCTTGCTTTGATACATTTTGATCGCGTCGGACAGTTGTATCTTCCTGATGTACGACTGTATCTCTTCATATTGCTCGACAGTCACATTCGTCTTCAATGTGTCTGTCAGCTTGAATGAATGACGGTTAAAGCTGCCCAGCAGCTTGACCTTGGCCCGGCGCCGGGCTTTGTCGTATCCCGCGTAAGCGAGAACCTGGATCACGCCTTTGGCTTCCCGGAACTGCATGGCTGTCCCCCTCCCTCCGTAAAGGACTGTCGCAGTCACAATGTATCCGACAGACGCCGACCTGGTCAAGCCGCCGAGGCGGCGAGGGCGCTATCTGGCATTCGCATTTCGTAACTGACTGTCGCAGTCATTTTGTACCATGCACGGCCACCGCCGAGGGGCCGTGTGACAAGGCTAAGCCGGTCCCCCACTGTTTGGCAAATCCATGGCTGGCGGGGTGGGAGGGGTGACAGAGCCCCCAAAAAGTGGTAGATGAATATTCCGTTAGCCAAACTAGGAATTAGCGCGTAATTGCTAATTTGGCTAACGGAATATTCTAAAGGGGGTGTCCCATGAAGCCTCGGGGTGAGGAGGAGGTCAAGCGCGGCCGGTTCGACGACCGAGCGCTCCGCTTTCGGCTGCCCCGGGCGGGCACGTTACGGGGCCATCCCGCCAAAACCATCCACGTTCATTTAGGCACGATTCCACGCGGGGGAGGGCTCGAAAACCTCAACTACATCGATCGGCTGGGCGACCACGCCGACCGTTCCGACGACGTTGAGGCGGCGGCCGGGGCGAGCCACGCCGACATGCAGGGCGCCATCCGATCGATCGACGAAACCACCAAACGGAAGAACGGGGTGGCCGTGGTGACGGGTGTGGTCGAGCTCTCCGCCGAGCTGACGGCCGACGAACGCCGGCAGGTGGCGGCCGATCTGGCGGCCGAATTGTCGGCCCGTGGGCATCTGGCGCGGGTGGTGATCCACCGGCCAGACCGGGACGCCAAGACGTGGCACGTCCATTGGGAGGCGACCGCTCGTCCCGTTCGCCGGGTCGGCGGGGGGTGGGTGGCGGCGCCGGAGGGCACCCGAGGGTGCCCCGGTCCCGCGCCGTTGATCGGGGGCAAAGCGGGGGTCCGGCACTGGCGGTCTCGCGCTGCGGAACTCCAAAACCGCCAGCTTGAGGTCCGCATCGGCACCACCCTGGCCACGGCGGGGCGTCTCCCGGAGATCGGCGTCGACCGTCCCGGACTGAAGCGGATACCCGAAGCCGTCATGAAAGGCGCCAAAAAGCCGGATGCGTGGGCGAGGTACGTCCTCGCCTGGAACGCCTCGGTACTCGACGGCCGAGATCCGAGGCTCGATTACCAGGTGCGTCGGGAAGCCGCCGAACTGGCCCGCCGACGCGCCGGGCGGGACGAGGCGCGGGAGAAGGAGCGCCAAGAGGCTGCTGAAGCACGGGAGAGGGAGCAGGAGCACCGGGGGTGGGTCAGGACCGAGAGAGCCCACGCCCACGCCCTGGAGGCCCGAAAGGAGGGCGAGAAGGCCGCTGCGAGGGAGATCCGAGAGCTGGGCGAGCCCGCCCGTCGATATGCCGAGGACGTCTGGAGCCGCACTGGCGGCGGCGCGCTGGCCCCTGACTGGTGGCGGCGGCCGTCTGAGGCCGCCGAGGTTTGGAGACACGTCCGCCAAGCCGAAGCCGATCGCCAAGCCAGGGCGGAGGAGGCGAAGTCTCGGGCCGAGGCTGCCGAGGCCCGAGCGGACGAACTGGAGAAGCGATACGAATCTGGCCCGCCGGCACTGGTCGAAGCGTGGCGGCGGGCCGCCGCCGAGATCGCCGGCTTCGACCCCGCGGCATATGACCAGGCGCACCGGGCAACGGTCGAGACGCCGCTCGAAACCCCGTCCGCCGATGAAATTTTTGACGCGGGGCGACGGCAGGCGGCCGGCGAGCTCGACTCCGCCCGCTTCCACCTCAATGGCCAGCGCCACCAGCATGCGTCGGGCTGGGCCGACGAGGCCGACCTGGAGGAGGCCCGGTCTCGGGTCTGGGCGGCCGAGGCGAGGGCGAGGGACTTCGGCGTGGAGCGTCAGGGCATTCTGAAGGGCCGAGACGATGCCGTCGGCCGCACCTGGGCGGCCGACGAGGCACGGCGGCGGCAGGAGGCGGCGACCGACCAGGTGGCGCGCAAGCAGGCCGCCGCCGAGGTTCTCGATCGATTTCGCGGCCTGCACGCCGCCGAGGCTGCCGCCCGTGCGGCCCTGCTTGAGAACACCGAGGCCCGCCGGCTGGCGATCGCGGCCGGCTTGAAAATCTCCGGCTTGGGCGGTAAAGGCGATCCTCAGCAGAAATCGCGCCCAGACCCCACCCCACCCCACCCTGGTGGAAAGCGTGGTGGAAAAAGCAGATAAAGAAGCCGAAGAAATTGAGGTTTCTTTTCTTCATGGTCCATCGCTTTATCAATGGATGCTGGTTACTGCCCGCATGTTGGCGTAATCACACCGTGCGCGGTACGTCACCGAAGAAGACGAACGCTTCCTGACTCTCGCATGCGCGGGGCGGACAGGGGAGCCGAAATCTACGATTGGTTCATGGGGGGCAGACCCCCGCATGCGCGGGGCGGACTTCCCGTAATGGGGTAGACCCAACAGTCGTTGGACTGGTAGGGCCGTGAATGGGTCTTGGTGATGCCGAGATCGGCCAGCAAATGGCCCGTGGCCTTGGCGGTTATGGCCGAGCCGCGATCGGCGCGCAGGAGCGCCCGGCCGAAGAAGGGTGACGAGGCCGTCGCGCAGATTGGGGTCGAACAGGTCGACGTGAAGGCTGACCTCCTCGTCGATCGCAGCAGCGTCGCTCCGGCCGTCGCCCCAGGTCGGCACGTCGCTCGTCAGCATCTCGTAGAGGGTGACGGCAGGGGCGAAGCGCTCGGCGTGAGAATCCCAGCGCGGAGGCCGGCGCACGGACAGAAAGGGGTCGAGGTAGGGGCGGGTCCCCGCCTGGATGTTGTCGGCCGGGGTTCGCGACAGCGAGAAGTCGAACAGGACGAGATGCTTCTTCCCACTGCGGCCGACGGTGGCGATGCCGATGTTTTCCGGCTTGATGTCGCGGTGCGCGACGCCGTGTTCCTCAAGGTGGTCGACGGCGTCCAGCAATTCCTCCCCGAACCGCCGGATCAGGTCGAGGGACAGGCGGTCCTCGCTGCGCAGGTGCTGGGCGAGCGTCTGTTCGCCGGCCCGTTCCATCAGGATCGCCGCGCGCCCGGCGACCTCCAGCGAGCGCCGCGTCTTGACGATGTTGGTGTGGTGGAGGCCGGCCAGCACTTTCGCCTCGCCCTTGAGACGGTCGTTGTGCGCCGCGTCGAGGGCGACCTTGAGCACGAGTTCCTCGTCGCTGTCGTCCTGGCGCACCAGCAGCGCGTTGGCGGACGCACCGCGGCCGAGCCGGCGGACCACCGTGAAGCCGCCGTCGATGCGATCGCCGGGCTTGGCCACGGCGGGATCGACCACGGCCTCCGGCGCGCCCAGCCGCAGCTCCCGTTCCGCCTCGTCAAGGTACTCCAGGAATTCCGCCATCGAGGCGATTCTGCTGGAGACCTCGGGATGCGTGCTGAACCGGATCAGGTCCACGAGTCCCTGCGGCGCGCCGTCGACGACATCGGTGATGTGGAGACCATTGCCGTCGCGCAGCCGGGTCAGGAGATCGACGGGCGAGGCCGCCGGCGGCTGGCCGGCGAACAGGTGGTAGGCGATGGCGCCGAGCGAGAAAAGGTCGTGGTGCGGCCCGTTGTCGACGATGCCGCGCAGCACCTCCGGCGCGATGTAGATCTTGGCCGGGTCCTCGACGTAGTCCTCCAGGTGTTCCGTGCCGCTGGTCCGATGGGCGGTGTGGCCGCTGGCGGCGTCTCGCGCCGCCGTCCGCCAGTTCATGATCTGCAGGTGCGGCAGAGGCTGGTCGACGTCCTTGACCAGAATGCTGTGTGGTGCCAGGGCGCGGTGATAGAGTCGCTTCTGGTGGGCGAACTTCAGCGTTTCGGCTAGCTGCCGCACTAGGCGGAGCCGCAGCTCCGAACTCATCAGCCGCAGATGGTCGCGTAGCAGAAGATCCAGCCGTACGGCCTTGGCGTCGTGATCGAACACCAGCGCCGGGCCGCGCTCGGTCTCCTTGAACTCCCGCACCTTCAGGATGCCCGGATGGTCGACGCCCTCGAGGATCTGGAATTCCCGGGCTCCTAGGCGCGCCAGGGTGCGTCGCGCGTCGTCGGTCGCGGAGGCCGCGAAGGGGTGCAGACGAATCCGGCGCGCGACTTCGAGCGATACGTGGCGGCCTTCCCAGTCCTGCCAGCCCGCGCCCTCGGCCAGGATCCGCTTCAGCTCGTTAGTCCCCGATGCGACGGTCGCGGAGGGACGGCCGAATGCCGCAGTCGGTGATCGCCCGGCAGAACCATGCGCGCCTGGGCGGCCTCGACCAGGTTCGGCCGCGCATTGGGCAGCCCCTCGCTCAACACCGCGACGATCTCGTCGTCCGCCGCATGGCCCGGCCGGCCTCGGTGGCAAGTGTGAATCCTGGTGGCGGGATCGACTCGCCAGTGAAGGCGTTCCGCGGACAGAAAGACCAGCGGTTCGACGAATGGCAGCCGTGAACGGGACCTGACGACCGAGGGCCGGCGGCGTAGGAGGGAGGCAAGGCGCTTTGCCTTCCGGTTCGCCAGGACGAGCGGATTGTCGTCGGTGAAGCGCCGCCCGTCGGTCGTCCAGGTCCAGCTATGGGCGTCGCCCCGACAACTCGCCGGGCCGGCTCTTGATCTCGACGAGAAAGAGCCCCCGCGGCGACAGCACGAGGGCGTCGATCTCGTTGACCTTCCCCTCGTCGTCGACGAATTCGAAATTCGACCAGACGTGCCAGGAATCCCAATCGGGCAGGTTCTCGCGTAGGAAGTCCACTGCCTCCCGTTCCCAAGGGAACGGGGATTCGGCGATCATCGACCATTTCTGCGCGCCCATCCCCATCGCGCCACCCCTCAGCGTCTCCCGGCAGCCTTCTCCGCCGTGGTCGGAAGGGGATCAAGCCACCCCACACCCAACATCGGGCAGCCGCCAGTCATTCGCCGACTTTCGCCATCGCCGCGACGACCTTGTTGGCGGTCGCCACATCCACCTCGAGATCCGCGATCTCGCGCGCCAATGCCTCGGAGCCGCTGGAGGAGGCGGTGGTCACGCGTGCCCGAGTCTGGTCGAGCAACTCGCGAAGCGCCGTCACGCGTGCTCGCTGGGCATCGTTGGTCACGCGAACCGCCCCGAGTTGGAGCTGAAGGCGGTCCAGAGATGACCGCATGGCATTCACTCGCTGCCGCAGGGCGTCGCGGTCGGTTCTCAGGCTGGCCTGCCGTGTCTGCAGCGCCGCCCGTTCCGTCTCCAGGCGGGCCAACTCGTCGCGGCGCGCCGCGACCTCGGCCCGCGCCTGGGCGAGATGAGCCTCGAAGCCGCCGCTCATGCTGCAACTCGCCGCAGTGAGGACGTTGGAGACAGCGCGCGGGTCACACTGCGCGGCGGTGGTGGCACAGCCGCCCTGGGCGGCAACTAGTCCCACCGTGAAGAGATGGCGGGCCGCCCAAGTCATTGCACGGCCCTCGCTATCACGGTGATCTGACCTTTCAGGCTCGCGAGTTGCGCCTTCAGTTCGTCGCGCTGCTTGACCAGAGCGCTGACGCCGGCATTGCTGCCCTGTTGGGCGATGTAGGCGTTGAGCTCGGTCAGCTGCTTCTCGATGGCGGCGGCGCTCCCTTCCATGAGCTCCTTGTCACGTTTGGCTGCCTCGAGCTTGCTTTGAAGCCGCGCCTGCGCCGCCTTGTCGCCCGACGCCTGGCGCCGCAGGGCCGAGATCTCCTGCTCGTACTGGTTCACCAGGTTCCGGGAGGCGTTCACCACGTTCTTGGCGTCTGTCACCTTGGTGTCGTACTGCGCCTTGACCGCAGCGATGGACCCGGCCTGCTCGGCATGACCCGCCTGCTGCTGCCCGATCATGTGACCAGCACCGCCGCCGACCAGCGCGCCACCGGCGGCGCCGACCATCGCGCCGCGCGCATCGCCCTTGGACAGCAAGAGACCCAGCCCGGCACCGGCCACCGCCCCCAGCAGAGCCCCCTGCGCGGCGTAGGTGCTCGCGTAGTTCCGCAGCGCCTGCTGATCGGACGACAAGGGCTCGCCACCACCCGAGGTCCCGTTCCCCGCCGAAGTCGTCACGCAACCGGAAATCAACAGGGAAATAACTAAGACGGACACAGCTTTAAAAGGCATTCTATTCATGATAGCATACTCCGGGTTACAATCTCACCAAGCCGGTACGACGACACCGACGCGATGCGGCAGACTGCCCGTCTATCACGATTGTCAAGCCGCTACAAACCAAAAGATCAGCGGAAAACGATGGTCTGCTACCTTAAAAAGAAGTTGTTCCAGCAGCATAGGACTGTGGTCACATGTATAACGCAGTTTACATAGCAAATTGGTTGGTGCATAAGGGTGTCTCTGCTTGCAGGTGTGCGTATAACGCGTTTTTAGCGCAGGAACGGGTCAGTTGGTGGTGATGTCACTAAAAAGTGGCTGTAATGGTCCACAGAACTCGCCAAAACGGGAGAGTGCACCGAATGAAAAGTGGGCGTGACGGAAACCCGAACGACGCTGAGAGCCAAATCGAGATTCCTGTCGTCGTAAATCGCCCCTGGATACCGGTGGCTATCGCTTGCGGTGTCGCCTTGGTGGTTTTGTTGTTCCTTCTCATTCCCGGTGTCCTGCGCTATCCCGGTACGGAAGGTGCGCGCGCACTGCCGGTCGCGACACCGCACCAGGAAATCAATTCGGCCCTCGAGGAGCGGATAGCCACGCTTCAGGGATTGCTCGACGGGGGCATTTGCGTCAGGGACGGCACCTATGCCCTGCCCGGAGACGATTCGTCGCCTGGGCCTGAACTGGCTGCTCTCCCGCCAGCCCTCGCTCAGTCGCCGGCTGGCCCGGAAGCGCTCCCGGAGGGAAGCGAGTTCGCGGGTTCGCTGCTCGATCTCATCGACCAGGCCACGACCCTCGTGCTGGTCGCGGGGCCGCAGGGCGAGTCCGGCGGGATGGGAACGGGTTTTTTCGTCACATCCGACACCATTCTGACCAACCGGCATGTCGTCGACATTCCGCCAGGCGGCAAGATCTTCGTGGTTAACCCGGGAATCGGCGTCAAGGAAGCGTCCATCGCCGCCCAGAGTGCGACGGATACGCCCGGTACGGCGGATTTCGCCCTTCTTCGCCTCGCGACCCCGGCGGCCTCGGTCACGCCTCTCAGTCTGGTGACGACGCGGGCCACCCGCCTGACCAACGTCGTCGCGGCCGGTTTTCCCGGCATGGTGCTGGATACGGACGCACGCTTTCGCAGCCTGCTGAACGGTGAGAGCGGCGAGTTGCCCACTGCGGTGACCACCGAGGGCGTCATCACGGCGACGCAGGCCGGATCGGGGACCGAGATCATCCTGCACACCGCCCAGATCAGCCCGGGCAACAGCGGCGGCCCGCTGTTGGATCGCTGTGGCCGCGTGTTGGGTATCAACACCTTCATCAGAACCCAAGACGAAGGGCGGATGAACTATGCGCTGGCCGCGCAGGATCTGCACCGCTTCCTGACCGCGGCGGGCGTGACGGCGACGGCGGCGGCGGAGACGTGTCCGCCCGCTGCGGAAGGGACGCCGTCTCCTGCTCCCTCCGATCCCACCGCTCCGGCAGCGGCCAAGTGACGCCGATGTCCCAACAGCCGCTCGCGACGACCACGCTCGCGGGTCTGCGGCCGACGGGAGTCGCGGGCAAGCGGGTTCTCGAACTCTGGGACCAGATCACCGACTATCTGCGCAACGGACCGGGAGATGATCTGGCCGACCTTTTCGCCGAGCCGGTCCGCGACGACAGCGGGCAGACCGTGTGGTTCGGCCCGGCGGGCTCCGCCGCGAAACCTTTCGCCGCGCTGAAGCCCGACGAACAGGCCGCGTTAAGAGCCGCCCTGGACGATCAGGTCCACCGGCTCGACGACGCCGTGAACCGCCTCAGGAGTTCCTCCAATGAGTCCGCTCAGACACTGGGCGAGGCCTTGGACCTCGCGCAGCGCGTCCCGTCTCCGGTCGAGGAAAATCTGTACTCGGTGGATGGCCGCCCTGTCCTGATCAACTGGAGCACGGAGCGCGAGGAGGCTCCGCCTGGCATCCAACCTTTGAAGGAGTTCGTGCGGCTCGTTTCCGCCGAGCCGCCCAAGCCCGTGCGACCGCCGGTGATCGCGGCTGACGATGTTGCGGGATCGGGGGGGGGATCGCGGCCGGTCGTCGTTCGATCCGGAGGCGGTCTGCTCTGGCTACTGTTGGCGGCGCTATTGGCCGTCGGGTACTATGTCCTGCTGCTCGGCTGCGGTTTCTGGGCCAGCGGGTCGCTGATCGACCTCTGTCCAGCCCGGGCCGAGGAAATCCCCGGCTCCGAAGCCGACCGCACCTCCGAATTGATGGCCGAACTGGCCCGTCTGGAACAGCGCCTCGCCCACTTGGGCCGGTGTCCGCCGCTCGATCAGCCCTCCACCGACACGGCCGAATTCGACCGACGGCTGAGCGAGGCCGGTGCGCGGCGCGGCAACGTGACCATCACTCTCATCTGGAACACGCCTTCTGACCTGGATCTGCACGTGATCTGCCCAAGTGGAGAAAGTATTTCGTTCAACAAACGGAATAACTGTGGGGGAGAGCTGGATCTCGATGCAAATAATGGCGCGGTCAAAGATCACCCGGCGGAAAACATTGCCTTCGTCGGCTCGGCCATCGAGGCTGGTTCCTATAGAATTGTTGTGCACAACTACAAGCACAGGGGTGGCGGCCGAAAAGATCGCTTCGAGTTGCGTATCAAGTCTGCGGAAAGCGAAGAAGTGAAAGCTGGGGTGCTTGGGCACGGTGAAAAAGTTGATGTGGCAACGCTCCAATTTCCACTTCCGGCTTCCTCGACGAGTGAATCCGGCGGAACGTCAGGGGATGGTCGGCGATGATCAAAAAGGCTTTCGTTTGGCAGAAAAGAACCGTTGTCACTCTGGTTCCCAACTCCGGAATACAGTTCTTCGATCTCGACGTTTCCGAACGGCTGGCCAATTCGGTCTCACAAAGGTTTCATTGCGAAATTCGCCCCGACGAACTGGATGCCGACGGGCGTCCGACCGAAGTCCTGCACCCGGCCGGAATCGACGAGGACGGGGAGCCCTGGTGCGAGGTTGACGGCCGACGGATAGGGCTGTCGCCCGACGACGTCTTCATGGTTCGCGCCGACCAGGCGTTCGAGAAGATCGCCGGCCGTTGGCTTCCGGTCCCCGTGCTGCGCATCGGCGAGGACGGCGGTTTCGCCGAAGGGCCAACCAACTGGGCACGGCTTTTCGTTTCGAAGGTCACGCCGGCCGACGACCAGGAGACCATCTGGCGGATCACCCTCGCCCTGGACACCCTGCTGGTCGACCGTCCGGCCGACCATCGCTATGCCGCGCCCGAACCGCGCGACGCCGCCGAGGGCGCGCCTTTCGGCCTAGCCACAGGTTTGGCCGACGTCAACTTCTTCGTCCGTCAGGAATGGGTGCGGAACTGGCTCCGCGATTCGTTTCTCGAGCGCGAGAGCGAACAGCGCCGCCGCAAAGTCACCCTCGACCAACTCCGGCATCCCAGCATGTACTGGGCGACCTACCTCGTCGCCTTGAAAGTTCTGGGCGCCGCCGAGGATCAGACCCGGCCGGTCGACGCGCCCGACGCCCCCGTTGTCCCGAGAATGCGGCTTCTCGACACCAAGCCCTACGTCCGGGATCGCCGCCCCATTCCGGTCAATTTGGTGATCGACATCGGTAACAGCCGGACCTGCGGCATTCTGATCGAGGAACCCGCCGACGGAGCAACCCGTCAGCGCGTGGACATGAGCCAAGCCTATCGCCTGGAGCTTCGCGATCTCTCCAACCCGGCCCATTGCTACGCCGATCCTTTCGAAAGCCGGGTCGAGTTCTGCACGACGAGCTTCAATCGCGGTGCTTGGTCCCGGATGGCGGGGCGCCCCTTCCGCGACGCGTTCTGGTGGCCCAGCCCGGTGAGGACGGGACCCGAGGCGGCCTGGCTGGCGTCCCTGACCGACGGAACCCAAGGCCGCAGCGGTCTGTCCAGTCCCAAACGCTATCTCTGGGACGGTTCGGAACGCCTGACTCCATGGGTCAACAACGGAGGATTGGTGAAGACGGCCGACCGTCTGCCGCCGATCAAGGGGCCCATCGTCAGCCGCCTGTCTCAGAACGGAAGACCCCTTCGGCAGGGCGAACTGCCGGCCATGAAGCCGATGTACTCGCGCAGTTCGCTTTACATGCTGATGCTGACCGAACTGCTGATGCACGCGCTCACCCAGATCAACGGGCCGGGCACCCGCGCCATGCGCCCGGATTCGGACGAGCCGCGCCACCTACGCCGGATCATCCTGACCGTCCCGTCGGCCACGCCCGTCGCCGAGTTGAAAGCGTTGAAGCGGTTGGCCAAGTGGAGCATCGATCTGTTGTGGCAGGTGATGAGTTGGGACGCCAATCATCCCCTTTTCAAGCGCCCCGAGGTCTGCCTGGACTGGGACGAGGCCACCGCCACTCATCTCGTTTATCTTTACAGCGAGATCACCCAAAAACTTCAGACCGCCCCGCGCGACTTTTTCGAGCTGGTGCGCCGGAACCGGCAGGCCCCGCGGGACCGGCCGATGCTGCGCGTCGCAAGCATGGACATGGGGGGCGGAACCACCGACCTGATGATCATCCAGCACGAGATCAGCGACGGTGACCGCACCATCATCCCGCAACAGCTCTTTCGCGAGGGCTTCCGGCTGGCCGGCGACGACATCCTGAAACAGGTGATCGAAGACGAGGTGTTGCCGTGCCTCGGTGCGGCGGTCAGCGCGTCGGGCGCCAGGCGCGCCGACGCCATCCTCGGACGGTTGTTCGGCGGCGACCACGAAGGCATGCCGCAACAGCAGAGAACCCTTCGTGCGCTGTTCGTCAGTCAGGTGCTTCGGCCCGCGGCGCTGGCTCTTCTCGCCGGATACGAATCCCACCGAAGCCCGGCCGAGACACTGTCGGTGCGCCTGATGGGTGCCTTGCCCAAGGATCGGCTGCCCAAGGACGCCGTCCTGGACTATGTGCGCGACACCGTCAGGCGCGAGGGCGGGGAAGGGTTTTCTCTGGAAAACGTGACCATCGAGACGACGGCCCGCCGCGTCGGTGCCACCATACGCTCGGTTGTCGAGGCCATGCTGACCGATCTGTGCGACTTGGTTCGAGCCTATGACTGCGACATTCTGCTCTTGTCGGGACGTCCGTCGCGCTTTCCGGCCGTCAAGGACCTGATCTTCGGGCGGGCTCCGGTGCCGCCCGGACGTATTGTGCCCATGGACGCCTACGAGGTCGGAAGCTGGTACCCGTTCCAATCGCATGGCCACAGGCTCGACGACCCCAAGACCACCGCCGCAGTCGGCGCCATGCTGTGCCATCTCTGCGAGGGACATGTCGAAGGTATGCTGGTCCGAACCAGCGAAATCCGCATGCGTTCGACCGCCCGGTTCATCGGCGTCATGGAATTGAACGATCAGATCAAATCGGAAAAGCTGGTGTTTTCAGGCATCAATCTGGACCGTCACGAGCGCAGTCCCAGCCGCTCGGTGGCGCTGACCCCGCCGGCTTTCATCGGCTACCGGCAGCTTCCGCTGGACCGGTGGAAGACCACGCCCCTCTATTACATCGATTTCGTGAACCGCAGGCAAGTTTCGCAATTGCGAATGCCATTGGCCGTCACCCTCGAACGCAACGACCCGGTGGACGACGATGACGAAGGCGCTCTCGAGGAATTCTCCATCCGCCAAGCCGTGGACGCCGACAACCAGGATGCGACCGACGCGCTGAGGTTGAGCTTCCAGACCTTGCGGGTCGAGCGTGACGCCGAAGGCGGTTACTGGCTCGACAGCGGCGTCTTGTCCATCAATTGGCGAAGCTGAGGAGGCCGACCATGGTCCGCCAAAAAGACGAGGAGCTGGCGCTGGCCTGTGGCGAGATGGCGCTAGCGGCCCGCGAGGCCCTGGACTGGCTGGGCGACAATCAGCGGGTGGTCGGCTCCGCTTCGCACGGCCTCGAGAGGGTGCTGAAACGCAGGATCGTCGATGCCAACCGGCTCGCCAGGGCCGCCCGTCGGTCCATGTCGGCGGCGGTGTTCGGCCCCAGCCAGTCGGGCAAGTCGTTCCTGATCGGCAAGTTCATAACCCCCGGAAGTCGGACCGCCATGGCGGTGTTCGGACAGGGAGCGGACGCTGAGAAACTGGACTTCCTGACCCAGGTCAATCCCCAGGGCGGCAAGGAAACGACGGGGTTGGTGACCCGCTTCACCCTGCAAAACCGGGAAACGCCCCCCGGATTTCCGGTCTGCCTGAAGCTGCTGCGCGAGGTGGATCTGGTGAAGATCCTGGTCAATAGCTTCGCCCTCGATCTCTCGGCCATTTCAGATGATCGCCAGACCCTGGAACGGCCCTGGCTGGACGCCCTGGTCGACGATCTCAGGCCGGAGCGCGCGGCGCAGCCAGGCATGAGGATCGAGGAGGTTCTGGAACTCAGGCAATATCTGACCGAGAGCCTGCCGAAACACCCCTACGTGCTGATTCCGCACCTTGCGGAAGCCTACTGGCCCGCCATGGAGGATCTCATCCCGCGGTTGCCGCCCGCAAAACGTGTCGCGGCATTGTCGCCCCTCTGGGGCTGCCTGCCGGAATTCGATTCCCTTTTCTCGGATCTCAAGGCCGCCCTGGACAGCCTCGCCCACCCCGAAACGATCTTCGCGCCGATGGAGACCATCCGGGACACATCGAAGGGCATTCTGCACGTCGACCGAATTTATGAGTTGTACAAGGACGGAAGCGCAGGAGCGCAGATGGTGCAGATCTGTCTTGAAAACGGCACCCGTGTCTCGCTCCGCAAGGCCGTGGTGACCGCCTTGACCGCCGAGTTGCGGATCACCATCGATACCCCGCCCTGGCCGTTCCTGAACCATACCGATCTGCTCGATTTCCCCGGGGCGCGGTCTCGCGAGGACAGCACTCCGGAAAATTGTCTGCGGAGCGGGAAGAACTCCGAAAAGCCTCCAAAAGAGCATTGCTTCCTGCGGGGTAAGGTCGCAATCCTTTTCGACAACTATGTTGCCGACTATGACCTGAATATTATGATGCTGTGCATTGCTGAAAACAACCTGGAAGTGAGAAAGCTGCCAGAGCTTGTCGAAAACTGGATCGTTCGTACTCACGGGGAAGAACCGGCGAGGCGTTCTGGCCGGCAAACGAGCCTTTTTTTCTGCATGACCAAGTGCGACCGCTTGTTCAATATTTCAGCCGGGGGAAGCCTGAAACAACAGATAGAAAATCGCTTCCACACTAATTTCGACGAGTTTCCAGGCTGGACTCGGGAGTGGGTCCCTGGCGCGCCTTTCGACAACACCTTTCTGCTGCGCAATCCGCGCGCCGAGGAACAGCCCAGAATCTTCACATACACGGGGGCTGCGGCCGAAGGCTTGGTGCGGGACGAAGCGGACCTTGCGCCGGAATTCACCGCCACGGTGCTTCCGGCGTTTCGCGAGGCTTTGACCGGCAGTACCGTGGCGAAGGCTCATCTGGGTGCGCTCGTGGAAAAGGCCGAGGCGCTCCTGTCAATCAATGACGGCGGAACGACCTTTCTGGCCGAGGCGCTGACTCCGGTCAGCGATCCCGAACTCAAGTACCAGCAACTTCGGCCACGGGCCATCTCTCTATGCCATGATCTGACGAGCTTGCTGACCCCTTACTTCGAAAGCGACAACGTTGCTGAACGCGCCGAGATCAGGCGCAAGGCCGTGCTCGACGGGTTCCGGGGCCTGGGCGCCAATCCCCTGGGTCTGGTCTTGCGCGAACTCTGCGTGGAGGATGTGGCCCTGCGCCAAGCCTACTTCGATTACCTCCGCCACGGCCACGACGCCGAGGACGCGCCGGCCGCGGCCCAGCCGGCCGCCGGATCCGGGTTCTCCATCGATCTCGGCGAGTTGCTAGAGAAGTCTCCCGCGAACCGCACCGAACCGGCACCTGCGTTGCCGCGTGACACTTATGGCACCGCGGCGGTGTCTCGCTGGGTCGACGGCTTGTTGCGCAAGAGCGAGGAGCCCAATGCCATGGCCCGGCTCGGGCTGTCACGCGAGCAGTTCCGCACCTTCGTCGACGAACTGGAGGGCGGCGCGCGGCGACTCGGGTTGGCGAACTGGCTGGACCGCCATGCCGAGAGAATTGTCAGCTACCGGCAGCCGCCATCGGTGACGGCGTCTGCCGTGGCCCTGGGCGCCAGTCTGATAATCAACGATTACGTGGCCGACGCCGGGCGCGGACTGGTGGAACGCGATCCCAACAGCGATCCCGAGCGGGTGCGGGCCGCCGCGGGCGCTTTCAGCCGTCCCCCGGATCTGCCTCCGGGCGCGCTTCCCGATCTTCCGGCGACCGGCGACGATTTGGCCAAAATGCACAGGAGCGGCCCCACCGAGTGGGCCAAGGCCTTTCTGGAACTGACCTGGGAAAACGCGAGTTCGGCGGCGGGGCGCTTGATCGATCCCGCCCAGAACGCCCGCCTGGGCTCCATCTTGCAAAGGTTCCGCATGCCATGACCACGATGCGATGGCAGGTCCGAGACGGTTACGAAGACGGCCGGGGCGGGGTCGCCGTGGTCGTCGTTCCCGTCCTCGGCGACCGAGCGGGCCGTCCACTGAATGTCGTCATCGCCCGAACCGACGACGAAGAAGAGCCGTTCCTGGGGCCGGAGGGATGGCAGCCCGTCGAGTTCCGCTGGCATTCGGGGGCCACGAGATGCGAAGGCGTCGATCTGCTGCTTCCGCTGGGGCAGAGGGTCACGGCGCAGATCGAGGACTACACGCTGCTGCGCCTGCGCCTGCCCGAGTTTGGCCTTGAAGGACAGGTGCTCTGGGAAGGGATCACCCCGCCGCCGAGTGGTGCCGGCCCGGCGGTTGATCCCTCGGTCGGCGCGGCCTCGTCCTTCACGGCGTCTGACGTAACGCCACCGCCGCCGCCGCCGCCACCTTCTCCTCCACCACAACCTCCCCTTCCGTCGCCGCCGGAACTCGCGCCCCCCGTTGAGCCTGGCAACGCGAACGAAGCGGGTGCGACACTCCCGAGATCGGAAAGCGTCCGGAAAACGCTCGCCATCGTGATGGGAACCCTGCTTCTCATCTTGGGGATCGGGTGGCTTGTGTTCAAGCAGGACCCGCCCCCGCCCCC
>JADGAL010000319.1 GCA_015232025.1 Alphaproteobacteria bacterium | reverse complement strand
CTTCTTCAACAACGCCGCCCCCGAATCGGCGATCGAGGGCGACGTCATCGTGGTCGACCACGATGGCGACGGCCAGGACATCGCCTATGTCCCGATGGCCGACGTCGATCTGGTGCCCGAGGACTGACGATCCTAAGCCGTCAAGATCGCCAGCACCCGCAAGACGCCTTGGCGCAACGGCTGCTCGACGCGCCAGCGACCGCACAGGCTGGCGCCGTAGGGCTGGCCGGCATCGTCGATGCGCAGCCGGTAAATCCGCCGTACGCCCTCGCGCGGTAGAAAGCAGCCGCCGGGCCGGATGACGCTGGCCGGCTCGGCGACCACGGTCGTGCCGGCGGGGAACACGTCTTCGCCGGGCAGCGGAAACAGGGCGGCGTTGGGCGTTGGGACGCTGGCGAGCGTCAGCACCGGCGGCGCGGTCGCCGGTCGCGCGGGGGGCGGCGCCTCGCCTTCGCCCAGCAGCAGAACGGCGAGACGGCCGAAATCGATGCCGTGCTGCTGGGCCAGCAAGGCGACGTGGCGTCGCGACAGGCGCCGCTGCCCGCTTTCGATGCGCGACAACTCGGACTTCGACAGGCCGAGTTGGGCGGCCGCCGCGACCAGGGTCAGGCCGCGCCGCTTGCGCAGGTGGGCGACGATTTCGTGCGGCTGGCGGGTGCGGGGATCGTCGGGCATGGCTCAGCCCGGCTCGACCAGGCCAAGGGCGATCGCCCGCACGCAAAGCTGGGTCCGGTTGGCGACGTCCAGCCGACTGGCGGCGCGGCGCAGGTGCTGGGTCACGGTGGGCACCGAAATGCCCAGGATGTCGGCGACCACGGCGGCCGAGTGGCCGGCGCACAGCCACCCGACGCAATCCCGTTCACGCCGGGTCAGGCCGGCATCGATCGACCGCTCGATCAGCACCCGCTGCTCCATCAGCGCACGGGCGCGCTGATGGACGTGCAGGGCCAGCGACGTCGCCGCCTGGGCGGCCAAGGACAAGCGGTCGGCGCGCTCCAGCCCCGAGCCCTCGGGATGGATGCTGAGGATCGCGAAGCCCTTGGCGCAGTGGATCGGCACCGTCAGTCCGTCGGCCAGCCCGTGCCGCGCCGCGTCCTGGAAGAAGGCCCGCTCCCCCTCGTCGGCGCCGCTCGCCAGATCATCCCAGGTGAAGGGCAGGATGCCGCTTCGCGCGGCGCGCGGCACCGGGTCGATCCTGGCGTAGCCGCGGGCCTGGTATCGGCCGATCCAGTCCTTGGGATAGTTGGAGAATCGGGTCGGCAGGTTGTCCCCGCAGCCGACGATCTTGACCAGATGATAAGCGAGATGGCGAAAACCCAGGTCGCGGGCACAGGCGTAGGTGGCCGTGGCAAGCGCCTCGATGCTTACCGCCGAGGAAATCTCTCGCATAGTACTATCGCTTATTCCGTATACCCAGGAAACGCTCATATAATCAGAATGCCAGATGACTGATGATGAAATGGTAGATTTCGTCCGTTAACGCCGGATGAACGAAAGCGAATGCGCTCGTTACGCGCCGCGTAAACGTGATGTTAAGATATGGTCGTATCCGCGCTCGCTCCTTGACTTTGATCCATGGAATTTTCCCTTGGTTCGGCGGATTTTGAGGATGGGCCAACCCGCCACCGCTCCGTAATCTCCGCCCACGATCGGCGACAGAATGGAGGGTCTGGTCATGGCACTGGTGAAGACGAGCGACATCGAGAAGGACGCCCCCTCGCGGGTGGCCGACGGCGGCCTGCGCAAGGCGGTGGCCAGCGCCGAGGCGCAGAAGCGCAAGGCCCGCACCTTCGCCCGCCAGCAACAGGCGGCCGAGCGCATCGCGGCGGCCACCACCCAGCTGGCGAGCGGCGTGACCGAGGCGGTCTCGGCGGCCGAGGAACTCAAGAAGGCGATGGAACAGATCGCCGCCGGCGCCGAGGAGGCCTCGGGCGCCGCCCAGCAGTCGCTGCGCACCGTCAACGAGGCGTCGGCCCACATCCTGCAATCGAAGAAGAGCGCCGACGACGGCGCCCGGCGCACCGACGAATTGCAGCAGCTGCTGCTGGTCGTGCGCGGCCAGATCGCCAACTCGATCGAGGCCATCAGCCGCGCCTCGGAGCGCCAGGAGGCGTCGGTCGAACTGGTCGGCGAACTGGACGCCCAGGCCACCAACATCGGCGAGATCGTCAAGGCGGTCGCCCGCATCGCCGACCAGACCAACCTGCTGGCGCTGAACGCGGCCATCGAGGCGGCGCGCGCCGGGCAGCACGGCAAGGGCTTCGCGGTGGTCGCCGACGAGGTGCGCACCCTGGCCGAGACCTCGGAGAAGAGCGCCCGCGACATCCAGGATCTGATCGGCCAGATCCAGAAGCAGGTCAAGCTGATCGCCGAGGGCATTCAGCAATCCGCCGTCGCCGCCCGCTCCGAGGTCGAGAACGGCGCCAAGGTCACCGCCCAGTTGGAGGAAATCCGCAAGGACATGGTCGAGATCGCGCGCGGCGGGCTTGAGATCGCCGCCGCCGCCAGCCAGTCCGAGATCGCCTCGGTCGAGGCGCAGAAGGGCTCGGAAGCGGTGGCCGCCGCCGCCGAGGAGCAGTCGGCCGCCTGCGAGGAGGCCCGCCGGACCGTCGAGGAGCAGTCGGCCGCCCTGACCCAGAGCGAAAAGGCCTCGGAAAGCCTGTCCGAGATCGCCGACGAGTTGAAGAACGCCACCGACGTGCGCAAGAGCGCCGAGGAGGTGGCCTCGGCCGCCGAGGAACTGTCGGCGGCGATCGAGGAGATCAACCGCTCGTCCAGCCAGATCCAGGTGGCGATCGAGCAGATCAGCAAGGGCGCCCAGGCGCAGGCCGCCGCCTCGCAGCAATCCGCCGCCGCCGTCGCCGAGATCGAGCGCGGCGCGCAGATCGCGCAGGAGCGCGCCAAGACCGCCGTCGACAAGGTCGAGGCCATCGCCACCCTGCTGGACGGCAGCCGCAAGGGTGTCGACGCGCTGATCGGCGGCGTGGTGCGGTCGGTCGACGCCAACAAGAAGAGCCGCGAGCAGATGGCCGGCCTGGCCCAGGTGACCCGGCGCATCGACAAGATCGTCGACACCATCTCGACGGTCTCGATCCAGACCAACATGCTGGCCGTCAACGGCTCGATCGAGGCGGCGCGCGCCGGCGAGTTCGGCAAGGGCTTCATGGTGGTCAGCACCGACATCCGCAACCTGGCCCGCGACTCGTCCGAGAACGCCGAGCGGATCAAGGATCTGGTCAAGGCCATCCAGGATCAGGTCGGCGCGGTCAGCGGCGATCTCGACGCCATCTCGTCGGCCGCCACGCTGGAGGTCGAGAAGAACAAGCAGATCACCACCGATCTTCAGTCGGTCAGCAACGACATGGCCGGCGTGCTGGACGGCAACCGTCAGATCCTCTCGGGGGCCAGCGCCATCCAGCGGGCATAGCCGACCTCGACGCCGCCATGCGCGACGGCTACAGCACCGGCGGCGGGCTTGGCCTGGGTCTGCCGGGGGCCAGGCGGCTGGCCGACGAGTTCGACATCCAGACCGCGCCCGGCCAAGGCACCGTGGCGACCATCGTCATCTGGAGGCGCTGATGTGGTTCTCCACGGGTCCGCATCTGCCGGTGCCGGTCGACCACTCGTCGCAGATCGGCCGGATTCGGCGGGACGCGATGGGGCTGGCGCGCGAAATCGGCCTGAAGACCGAAGATATCGAGCGGGTCGGCATCGTCGCCACCGAGATCGCCTCCAACATCGTCAAGTTCGGCGGGGCCGAGGGCTCGGTGCTGATCGGCGGCGACCACGAGGCGGCCGCCGTCGAACTGATCGGCCTGGACCGCGGGCCGGGAATCGCCGATCCCGAACGTTGGTTCGCCGACAAGGCGTCGACGGCGGGCACGCTGGGAACCGGCCTGGGCGCCATCCGCCGCCTGTCCGACGCGTTCGACCTGCACACCGCCCTTGGAGAGGGAACGGTCCTGTTCGCCCGCATCGAAGGCCGCCGGGCGCCATCGGGACGCCCGTCCGGCGGGCCGTCGGCGATCTCGGTCCCGGCGCGCGACCAGACCGAGTGCGGCGATGGCTGGATGGCGCGGCGGCGCGGCGACCGCACCCTG
>JADGAL010000318.1 GCA_015232025.1 Alphaproteobacteria bacterium | reverse complement strand
GGCATGCCCAGCACGGCCGACATGCCGGGCAGCGAGGGCAGCGTGTTGGGCAGGGCGAAGACCAGCATCAAAAGGCCGAAGGCGCGGTCGGCCAGCGCCGCGTCGATTTCGCCCAGGGTGACCCGCTCGCCCGGCAGACCGGCGGCGAGATCGCGCAGGATGCCCGAGGTGCGGGCCGGTGGCGGGGCGTCGTCATCCCTCATGACGGCCTGGACTTGGGTGTGGCACCACGCTTGCGCAAGCCCCGCCCCCTCATTCGCCAGACCAGCCGCAGGCCGCCAGGGCGGCCTTGATGTGGGCGGGCGCCGGGGCGGTGACGACCAGCGGCGGCTTCCCGGCCTTCAGCGGCAGCGCCACCGAGCGCGCGTGCAGATGGAGCGGCAGCCCCGCCTCGCCGCCATACAACGGATCGCCCAGGATGGGGCACCCCAACGACGCCAAATGGGCGCGGATTTGATGGGTGCGGCCGGTGCGCGGCCGGCATTCGATCCAGCACAGCCCGCCACCCCGGCCCAGCGCCCGCCAGTCGGTGACCGCCGTCTGGCCGGCGGGATCGGCGATCATCCGCCAATCGCCCTTGCGCGTCTCCTTGGTCAAGGCGAGGTCGACCCTGCCCTCCTCGGCCGTCGGGCCGTCCGCCACCACCGCCCAATAGACCTTCTCGACCCGCCCCTCGGCGAAGAGTCGGCCCAGCTTGGCCAGCGCCTTGCGGTGCCGGCCCAGCACCAGGCAGCCGCTGGTGTCGCGGTCCAGCCGATGGGCCAGGGCCGGCGCGTGGGGCAGGCCGAACCGCAAGGCGCCGAAATGCCGCTCGAAATCGTCGGCGTTCGGCGAGCCGCCATGCACCGCCAGCCCGGCGGGCTTGTCGAGCACCAGCACCAGCCCGTCCCGGTGCAGCACCCGCGCCTGGATTTCGTCGGGAGTCATGCGTCCTGGATCGGACGGCGCACCGTGAAGGCGCGCCCCGCCGTCTGGCCGGCCTCGAACGAGCCGATGGCGACCTTCTTGCCCGAGGCCCGCCCGCGGCGCAAATCGAGGCCCAGCTTGGCGAATTCGGCGTCGACCACGGCGTGGCGGACCACCACGAGGTCGCGGCCGGTGGTCCGGCGGATGGCCTCCTCCCTTTGCTCCTTCATGGCGACCAGCTTGTCGGCGATCGAGACGGCCATGCCGAACAGGAACGAGCCCTTCTCGTCGTCGCCGTAGCGGATGAAACGCTGGCTTCGCTTGTGCGCCTCCCAGCCGCTTCGCAGGGCCAGCGCCACCAGGTCGTAGACGTAGCGGGCCATCTCGACGCCCGGCTTCAGGCCGAAGAACACGTAGCGGACCCTGCCCGTCTCGTCCTTCTCCTGCCACACCTTGCAGTCGCAGAACGCCCCGATGGCCGCCACGCAGACCGAGATCGGCTGGCGTTGCTTGCGGTTGGTCTCGACCACGCCGCGTTCGCAGCGCTCGTCGGCGATGTCCAGATCGGACAGCGACAGGTCGTGGCGGTCCAGCAATTCGGCCACCTTGGCGGCGGCCGACAGGGCCTCGTCCTCGGTGCAGCCATTGGCGACCGTCTTGGCCCGCAGCGCCTGGATGCGGCTTTTCCATTTTTCGAGATCGTCGGTCATGCCCTCACCATTCGCCCGCGCCGGGCAGCATGGCGCGCACCGCCACCATGCCCTCGGGCGCGATCCCGGCCGCCTGGGCTACGGCGAGCACCGTCTGGTCTCCATCCTCGAGCACGAAATCGAGGACCGCCCCGAGAAAACACGGGTCATTGACGCGCCGCCGGAAATCGTCACCGCCGCAGCCGGTCAGCGCCACGAAGCGTTCGAGCAGGGACTCGTCGGCCGCGACATGCGCCAGCGCGTGCAGGGCGACGGCCTCGGCATCCCTCGGGCCAAGCTTGATCGGGCGTTGCGCCATGGTCGCGCCACTATGGACATGCCGGCGGCGGCTGGCAACCCGAACCCTTGACCTTGGCCATACGACATCCATATACCATCCAGCAGGATGGAGATTGGATGGAGAGGCCGTGATGACCGAGATCGACACCGTGCGCGAACCGCGGCCCAGGGCGGCCGACAGCGAGAAGATCACCATCAATCTCGGCTATGTCGATCTCGGCCACGTCGATTTGATGGTGCAGGAGGGATTCTATTCCAACCGCACCGACTTCATCCGCACCGCGATCCGCAACCAGATCGACCGGCACGCCGAGGTGGTTCGTCATGCGGTGGCGCGCAAGAGCGTCGATCTGGGCCTTCGCCATTACCGACGCGAGGATCTGGAGGCGGCGCGCGACGCCGGACGGATGCTGAACATCCGCGTCCTTGGCCTTGCCACCATCGCCCGCGACGTCGGCCCCGAGCTGGCCCGCGCCACCATCGCCTCGATCGAGGTGCTGGGCGCCTTGCACGCCAGCGCCGAGGTCCGGGCGGCGCTGGCCGATCGCATCGTCTGACCCGCCGCGCCGCATGACGACACGCCTGACCCACCTTCTTGCCCGAAAAGTGAGACTCATGTTCGACAAATTGCCCCCCGACATGGCGGAGGCCCTCCGCCTGACGCGCGCCGGCCGTCTCGCCGACGCGACCGCGCTGATCCGGCGCCGGCTGCCCGGCGGCAAGCCCGACGCGGCGGACGCGGATACCGCCGACATCGACTTGGCCCCGCTGTCGGTCGAGCTTTCCGACCTCAAGGCGCCGCCCGAACCGCGCCCGGCGGCCGCATCGTTCAAGGCCCACGTCTTCACCAGCCGCGACGGCACCCGCGGCTACAAGCTTTACATCCCCGCCAACCGCCCGGACGGGCTGGTTCCGTTGGTGGTCATGCTGCATGGCTGCAGCCAGTCGCCCGACGACTTCGCGGCCGGCACGCGGATGAACCTGCTGGCCGAGGAGCATGGCTGCCTGATCGCCTATCCCGAGCAGCCGAGTTCGGCCAACCACTCGAAATGCTGGAATTGGTTCAGCCCCGAGCATCAGGGGCGCGGCGCCGGCGAGCCGTCGCTGATCGCAGGAATCACCCGCCGGATCATCGCCGAGCACCCGATCGATCCCGGCCGCGTCTACGTCGCGGGGCTGTCGGCCGGCGGCGCCGCGGCGGCCATCATGGGCGCCACCCATCCCGACCTGTTCGCCGCCGTGGGCGTGCATTCGGGCCTCGCCTGCGGTTCCGCCCGCGACCTGCCCTCGGCCCTGGCCGCGATGCGCCAGGGGGGAGCGCGGAGCGCCGTCCCCGGAAAGGACTCGATCCCGGCGATCGTCTTCCACGGCGACCAGGACACCACCGTCCACCCGCGCAACGGCGAAGCCGTGGTGGCGCAGGCGGTGACGCGGGGCGCGAGCGCCCCCAAGGTCGAACACGGGCAAGTGCCGGGGGGGCATTCCTACACCCGGCTGCGGCACGCCGACCCGAGCGGCCGGGTGCTGTGCGAGCAATGGACCATCCACGGCGCCGGCCACGCCTGGGCGGGCGGCGCGCCGGCCGGCAGCTACACCGATCCCCGCGGCCCCGACGCCTCGCGCGAGATGCTGCGGTTCTTCCTGCAACATCGGCGGGGGTAGATGAACTTCGGGCGGCGCGGCAAGATGCACCTCGGTCCGTCAGACGACACGGGCGGTGGCTTCGGTTTCGGGAAACAATCTCGGCTCCTAAGCGCGATGTCAGTCTTCGCCGGTACCGTATGCCTCTTTGGCCGGCGAGCTGCCGCCCGGGCTGGCCGCCGCCCGTTTGACGGCGCGCGAACCTTTGCAGGAACCGCGCCGTTCGCTGGTCATCACCGGATGCCGTTCTGGCCCACCGATAGCGCGTCGTCACACCCAAGGACGCCGGTTCTCCGCTAAACACCGCAATCCAGCGGCAACCATTTTCTTAAGTTCATGCGCGTCATCACCGTATTAATTTTACGGAATATCATTGCGAATATGACTTCCGCAACGTTCTCAGAAGCGTCTTGCCTCCTCGCTATCCGGTGTGGGTAGCCTCCTGACCAAAGGTTGAGGCGGTCCACGTCCATCCCTTTGTTCGACCGAAGACCATCCCTCCGTCCCGACCTGCGAATTCCGGCGGCAGCCGAGCGCAGCGGCGGTCAAGGGTGGCCGAAGGCCATCG
>JADGAL010000317.1 GCA_015232025.1 Alphaproteobacteria bacterium | reverse complement strand
GAAGACGAAAGGATTGAAGCCATGAGATCCCTCAACATCGCCGCGACGGGCATGCTGGCCCAGCAGACCAACGTCGAAGTCATCTCGAACAACATCGCCAACATGAACACGACGGCGTATACGCGCCGCCGCACCGAGTTCAACGATCTGCTGTACCAAAACCTGCGCCGGGTGGGCGCGGCGTCGTCCGACAGCGGCACCATCGTGCCGTCGGGCGTCCAGCTTGGCCTGGGCGTCAAGACCGCGGCGGTCTACCGCATCACCGAGCAGGGCAGCATGCTCAACACCGACAACACGCTGGACATGGCGATCCAGGGCAAGGGCTATTTCCAGATCCAGATGCCCTCGGGCGAGACCGCCTACACCCGCGACGGCTCGTTCCAGCTTTCGCCGGACGGCCAGATCGTCACCCATCAGGGCTATGCCGTGCAGCCGGGCATCACCATCCCCAACAACGCGGTGGGCATCTCGGTGAACGGCTCGGGCCAGGTGCTGGTCAAGCTGGACGGGCAGGTCGACCAGCAGGTGGTCGGGCAGATCCAACTCGCCGTGTTCCCCAACGACGCCGGCCTGGAAGCCAAGGGCGACAACCTGTTGATGGAGACGCCGGCCTCGGGCCAGGCGACCCAGGGTTCGCCCGGCTCGACCGGCTACGGTTCGATGTTGCAGGGCTTCCTGGAAACCTCGAACGTCAACGTGGTGGCCGAAATCACCACCCTGATCAGCGCCCAGCGCGCCTACGAGATGAACTCGAAGGTGATCGCGACATCCGACGAGATGATGGGCACCGTCAACCAGATGAAGTAAGGAGAGGGCCATGAACCGCTTCGCTCTCGCCGCCTTTGCTCTTGGCTTGGTCCCCGCCGCGGCGCTGGCCGACCCCGTCACGCTTCGCCATCAGGTGGCGGTGCAAGGCGACGTCATCCGCCTGGGCGATCTGTTCGACCCGGCCGGCCCCATGGCCGACGCCACCGTCGCCCACGCCCCCCAGCCCGGCAAGCGCATCGTGCTGGACAGCGTGTGGCTGACCCGCGTCGCCAAGTCCTTCGGCGTCGAGTGGAAGCCCATGTCCAAGCTGGACCGGATCACCGTCGAGCGCGAGAGCGAGCAGATTCCGCTGGCCCGCATCGAGTCCGAAATCCTGGCCGCGCTGGCCGCCGAGGGCGTGCCCGCCAATGCCCAGGTCGAATTCACCAGCCGCGACCAGAAGTTCCATTCGCCGGTCGGCGCACCCCCCGAGATCGCCGTGCGCGACGCCTGGTGGGACCAGCGTTCCGGCCGCTTCTCGGCGGATATCGAGGTTTCGGCGGCCGGCCAGCCCGGCACCCGCGCCCGCATGACCGGCCGCGTCTTCACCGTCGCCGAGGTGCCGGTGCTGGTCCGCCAGATCAATCGCGGCGAGGTCATCACCGCCCAGGACGTGCGGCTCGAGCAGATGCGCGAGGCCTTCATGCGCCAGGACGTGGTGCTGGATCTCGACCAGCTGATCGGCAAGGAGGCGCGCTATTCGCTGCGCGGCGGCGCCCCGGTGCGCGGCCAGGACCTGCGCCGGCCGGTCGCGGTGGCCAAGAACGCCCTGGTCACCATCGTGCTCAGGAACGCCGGCATGACCCTGACCTCGCAAGGCCGCGCCGTCGAGGACGGCGGCCTGGGCGACACCATCCGCGTGGCCAACACGCAAAGCAAAAAGATCATCGAGGCGACGGTCGAAGGCGCCAGCCTGGTCTCCGTGCAGCCCTTCGGCAACCTGCTCTCGAACTAGGAGAGACGACCATGACCCGCTTTCCCCGCCCGATCCTCCGCGCCGCCGCCCTGGGCTTGGCCCTCTCCACGCTGGGCGCCTGCAACACCCTGAACCGGCTGTCCGAGGTGGGCGACGCGCCCAAGCTGTCGGGCATCCAGAACCCGACCCAGCAGAAGGCCTACACGCCGGTCAGCATGCCGATGCCGACCCCGCACCATCCCACCCCGCAGGCCAATTCGCTGTGGCGGCCGGGCGCGCGCGCCTTCTTCAAGGACCAGCGCGCCGCCGTGATCGGCGACATCCTGACGGTGATGGTCGACATCGGCGACGAGGCCAAGCTCGACAACAAGACCTCGCGCTCGCGCACCAGCGGCGAATCGGCCGGCCTGCCCAACTTCCTGGGCCTGGAAAGCCGCCTCAACACCGTGCTGCCCAACGCCGTCTCGACCGACAGCCTGATCGACGCGGAAAGCGAAAGCACCACCGAGGGCGACGGCTCGATGCAGCGCAACGAGACGGTCAAGACCACCATCGCCGCGATCATCACCCAGGTGCTGCCCAACGGCAATCTGGTGATCGCCGGCCGCCAGGAGGTGCGCGTCAATCACGAACTGCGCGAACTGACCCTGTCCGGCGTGATCCGGCCCGAGGACATCAGTTCCTCCAACACCATCAGCTCGGCAAAGATTGCCGAGGCCCGCATCAGCTACGGCGGCCGCGGCGTCCTGTCCGACGTGCAGCAGCCGCGCTATGGCCAGCAGGTGTTCGACATCGTCTTCCCCTTCTGATCTTGGCCGGGGCGGCCCCAGGCGGGCCGCCCCGGTCTATTCGTCGACCAGTTCGATCCGGAGCTTCTTGCCGACCAGCGCGGCGGCGCGGCGGAGGGCGTGGACCGTCACATGCTCGTTTTGGGGATCGAGCAGCCGGTCGATTTGGCTTCGGCTGGTGCCAAGCTTCAGCGCCATACCCTTTTTGGTCAGCCGCCGCGCTGTGCGGGCTTGATCGAGCTGCCAAGCAAGCACGGCTTTGGTCGCTTGCCGAGTGACCTCCTCATGAATGCCTTCTTCAAGCAGAAAGTCGTCGAAGCTGGAACCAATTGGGCTCGTATCTGTCATGGAGACCGTCTCCGTAGATCTTTGAGGCGACCAATCGCCACATCCTTCTCTGCCGCGGGGAGTTTTTGCGTGGTTTTTTCAAATGCGTGCAGGAGGACCATGGTGCCCTTGTGCTCGCACCACAGAATTCTTCCGATTCGTCCATCCCGAAACGCGACCCGCACCTCCCAGAAACCATTTCCGATAGCGCGGCACACCGGCATGCCGACCGGCCAGCCGTATTCCACCGTGGCGATCGCCACGCTTGCCGTCTTCCGATCCGTGACGCCGAGCGACCTGAGCCAGTCCTTCACGGGCTCGTTCCCGACCGCCGTAGCGTAGAACACGGCCGGAAGCCGTTTGAGCGGGTCAATCATCGCCATGGCTTGACGTGTACCATATTTGGGGCACACACGCCAACCCCGCAAGCCCCCCTCAATAATCCCGCGTCCAGTTCAGCCCCACCCCGCCGCCGGTTTGGGCGCCGACTTCGGTGTCGACGCTGAAGCCGGCGCCGAGGTCCATTTCGACGGTGAAGCGGGTGCCCTCGCCGCCCTGGTCGACCCGCACGAAGACGTCGTCGCCGACATATTTGCCGGCGCTGACCGTGGGGCCGCCGCCGTCCTCGTCCTCGTCCTCGCCGGCCATGCCGACTTCGAGCACGTCGAGGCCCAGCGCGCCGCGCAGATCGCCCACCGGATCGAACGAGCCGGCCGCCCCGCCCGCCAGGCCGGCGGCGGCGCGGGCCAGTTGGACCTGCTGGCCGACATCGAGTTGGCCGACCCCCTTGCCGAACAGCAGCCGCGCCATGACCTCGTCGCTGGGCAGCGGCGGCTCGGACGAGATTTCGAGCTTGGGCTCGCGCACGCTGCCCGCCACCACCACCTGGGCGGTGATGTCGGACGCCTCGGACTCGGCGACCACGTCCAGCGTCGGGTCGATGCGCTCGGCGCCCGCGAAGGCGATCTTGCCGCGGGTCAGCGCGAAGGACCGGCCGAGCAAATCGTAGGTGCCGCGCACCAGATCCAGCGCGCCGGTCACCGTGGGCGCCGCCGCCGTGCCGCCCAGGCGCAAATCGCCCTCCCATTCCGACTGGAGGCCGCGCCCGCGCACCGCCGCCCGCTCGACATCGACGCCGACGTCGAGGGCGAGTTGGACGGCCGCCCCATCCGCCTCCTCCCGAGCTTCCGGCGGCGGCGGCGCCGTGATCGCCAGCCCCGGCGGCGCGTTGACATGGGTCACGTCGAGCCGCGCCACGCCGCCCGGCAG
>JADGAL010000316.1 GCA_015232025.1 Alphaproteobacteria bacterium | reverse complement strand
GAGCCCTCGCGGCGGGCCTCGTCGTTCAGGCAGACCGCCCGGTCGTCGACCCGCCAGCGGTCTTCGAGGGCCGTCTCCTGGGGAACCTCGCCCCGCTCGGCCGCCTTGAGGATCATCACCCAAGACAGCACCTGGGTCAGCCGGGCGGTGACGCGCAGCGATTCGCAACACACCTCGAGGCGCGCCGCCGGGTCGCCGGCCCGCTCGCGCGGCTGCTTGAAGGCCATGTAGTTGCGCGCCTGGACCAGCAATCCCAGGGTTTCGGCGTAAAGGCGGTCCAGAAAGGCCGATGACGGCACGGCGGGCATGAGACGGTTCCCTCGAAAGCTCTCCCCGTGACGTGAGGAGCTTCGAGCACCGCTTCAACCACTCGGGCGAGGTAATGGCCCGCCCCGCCCGGAACGGCGGATCACCCGCCCGGAGTGGACCGCAACGCCTCGAAGGTCTCGCGCAGCGGGCCGGGAATGGGCAGTGGACGGCCGCTCTCGCGATCGACGAAGACATGGACCCAGTGGCCGTCCGCGACCGCGTCCGCGTCGCCCCGGCGGAACAGGGCCAGTCCCCAGCGCACCGAACTGTTGCCCAGATGCTCGACCTTCAGGGCGCCCTCGATGACATCGGGAAAGCTGGCCTGGCGGCGGAAGCGGCACAGGCTTTCGGCCGCGTAGGGGATCACCGGCGCGGTCATGATGTCGATCTTCGCGCGCTCGGCCAGGAAGCGGACCACCACCACCTCGAAGAAGCGGTAATACTGCACGTTGTTGATGTGGCCGAACATGTCGTTGTCGGACCAGCGGGTGGGGATTTCGACGATGAAGCCGTATTCCTCGCGCCGGGGCTCGTGTCGTTTGCCGGTCATTGCGCCGTCCATCCGCCGTCGGCCGGCAGGCTGGCGCCGGTGATGTTGGCGGCGCCCTCGCCGCACAGGAACACCGCCAGCGCGCCCAACTGCTCGACCGTGGTGAAGCGGGCCGAGGGCTGCTTCTCGATCAGCAGGTCGAATTGGGCGTCCGCCACCGTCTTGCCCTGGGCCTGGGCGCGGGCTTCGATCTGCGCCTGGACCAGGGGGGTCAGCACCCAGCCGGGGCAGATGGCGTTGCAGGTGATCGGCGTCTGGGCGACTTCCAGCGCCACCACCTTGGTCAGGCCGATCAGCCCGTGCTTCGAGGCGACATAGGCGGATTTGTTGGCCGAGGCGACCAGCCCATGCGCCGAGGCGACATTGACGATGCGCCCCCATTGGCGCGCCTTCATGCCCGGCAAGGCGGCGTGGATGGTGTGGAAGGCCGAACTCAGATTGACGGCGATCACCGCGTCCCAGCGCTCGGGCGGGAAGGCTTCGACCGGCGCGACGTGCTGGATGCCGGCGTTGTTGACCAGGATGTCGACCGCGCCGAAGCGTCGCTCGGCCGCTTCGATCAGGCGGGCGCAGTCCTCGCCGCTGGCCATGTTGGCGGCGTCGAAGTCCACCTCGACGCCGAACTCGGCCGCGACGGCGGCGCGGGTCGCCTCGATCGCGGCTTGGTCGCCCAGGCCGTTCAGCATCACCTTGCAGCCCTGGCCGGCCAGGGCGCGGGCGATGCCCAGCCCGATGCCGCTGGTCGAGCCGGTGATCACGGCGGTCTTGCCCTTCAGCATGTGTCTCACCCTCCCTGCTTGCGGAACAACGCCTCGGCGCCGGCCCGCTCGTTGCGCTTGGCGGCGATGGCTTCGCGGACGCGGACGATCTCCGCCTCCAATTCACCGATATAGCCTTGCAATTCGGCGATCGACAACGGCTCCAGGTCGCGCGGCTTGGGCTTGGCGGCGCGCGGTTCCAGCTCTTCCGGGTCCATGCCCGTCCTCCGGCCTCTTGCGGTTGGGGTTCGACCGTACCATGCTGTGGCAGGATTTCGCAGCGCGAGAATGCAATGCCAGAGATGACCTGCGTCGAGATCGCCCAACCGGGCGGCCCCGAAATGCTGCGGCCCACCCGCCGCCTCGTTCCGACGCCCGGCGCGGGCGAGGCCTTGATCCGCGTCGCGGCGGCCGGCATCAATCGGCCCGACGTGATCCAGCGCCAGGGGCTGTATCCGCCGCCGCCCGGCGCCTCGGACATTCCGGGGCTCGAGGCGGCCGGCACGGTGGTCGCCGTGGGGCCGGGGGTCACCAGCCCCCAGCCGGGCGATCGGGTCTGCGCCCTGCTGACCGGCGGCGGCTACGCCGAATATTGCGTCGCGGCCTCCGCCCTGTGCCTGCCGATCCCCGAGGGGCTGGACATGGTCCAAGGCGCCGCCCTGCCCGAGACCTTCTTCACCGTCTGGCACAACGTCTTCGAACGCGGCGCCCTGAAACCCGGCGAGACGCTGCTGGCGCATGGCGGGACCAGCGGCATCGGCACCACGGCGATCCAATTGGCCAAGGCGTTCGGCGCCCGCGTCCTCACCACCGCCGGCTCGGCCGCCAAATGCCGGGCCTGCCTGGACCTGGGCGCCGATCTGGCGATCGATTACCGCGAGCGGGACTTCGTCGACGCGGTGCTGGAGGCGACCGCCAAGCGCGGGGTCGACGTGATCCTGGACATGGTGGGGGGCGACTATCTGCCGCGCAATCTGAAATGCCTGGCCGCCGACGGCCGCCATGTCAGCATCGCCTTCCTGCGCGGGCCGAAGGCCGAGGTCAATTTCATGCCGGTGATGCTGAAGCGCCTGACCCTGACCGGGTCGACCCTGCGACCCCAGCCGGTGGCGGAAAAGGCGCGCATGGCCAACGCCCTCGCCGAGAAGGTTTGGCCCCTGCTGGCCCAAGGCGAAGTGGCGCCGGTCATACATTCGACCTTCCCCCTTGGGGATGCGGCGGAAGCGCATCGGTTGATGGAGAGCGGCGCCCATGTGGGGAAGATCATCCTCACCGTCTAGGATGCCCGTTTCGTTTTGACCCCCGGCGGAAGCCCGTCTATAAACACACCAACGTCTCGCCGGAATCCGGCACGACCAGTGCTGGTCGATTCATGAAGACCGGAAATAGGAGGTTGCATGGGCCTTCCGCTAATGCCCAAGGCCACGGCCGTGTGGCTTGTTGAGAATACCGGGTTGAGTTTCGAGCAGATCGCCGATTGTTGCGGGATGCACGAACTGGAAGTGCAGGCCATCGCCGATGGCGAGGTGGCGTCCGGCATCGTCGGGCTCGACCCCGTCGCCAACGGGCAGATCACCCGCGCCGAGATCGAGCGCTGCGAACAGAACCCCGACCTGCGGCTGCGGCTGGTCGCCGGCGAAATGCCGGCCAGCCGGCAGAAGGGCGCCCGCTACACCCCGGTCGCCAAGCGCGGCGACCGTCCCGACGCCATCGCCTGGCTGCTGAAGCACCATCCCGAGCTGAGCGACGCGCAGCTTTGCAAGCTGGTCGGCACCACCAAGCCGACCATCCAGTCGGTGCGCGAGCGGTCCCACTGGAACGCCCCGAACATCAAACCGCGCAACCCGGTGACGCTGGGCCTGTGCACCGAAGCCGACCTGGAAAAGGCGGTCATCCTGTCGATGCCGCGCGGCGGCATCCGCGAGCGGCCCATCGAGGACGACCACGGCGCCGAAGACCAGGCGCCCGAGTGATCTGATCGGCCAACCCCGCACCCCGGCGGAGGGGTGCGGGGTTGGCTTATTCCTCGTCCGCGTCGAGCGGCAGGGAAAGCGGTTCGGGCTCGGCGTCGGCCCAGACGAAGCTGGGGCGATTGCGCTCATCGTAAACCTCGACAATTCCACGGACCATGTGCTCGAAGCCGAGCAGCGCCGGCCGGCCGTTGCGCGGTGGAGCGGTGGTCACGTCGAAGAACCCGACATCGCCGAACCGCTCAAGCGGCTCGGTCGCGTACAGGCCGATATAGACCTTCTCGAACAGCATGGACTGGTCGCTCGGCCGCCGCCGGTTGGCGCGGAAGCGGAACACCTGCACGGCCTGACCGAAGCTCGAGGGCGCGCCGCGACCGCCATCGTCGCAGGAATCGATCGGCAGGAAAACGATCGCCACCATCACCGCGTAGGGCTGGCGCTCGTGATAGTCCGACGCCTCGGCCCGCAACTCGGCATCGACCCGCGTGTAGTTCTTGGTGTAGCGCCCGGAACGCGCGTCGGGAAAAT
>JADGAL010000315.1 GCA_015232025.1 Alphaproteobacteria bacterium | reverse complement strand
GGCGGTTCCGCCGCCCGACAGGGCATCGCGCGCGGCCATCGCGGCGCGCGGCTCGTCGGCGGCGACGGCGCCCGCGAACCCCTGAACGTGGCCCGGCACGCCCTGCGGCGGCTTGTCTGGACCGCCACAGGCGGTTAGCGTGAGAAGCGCGGCGCACAAGGCTGCTTTGGCTGGAGAGTTCGACGTGTTCACACGCATCCTCATGGCTGTCGTCCTCGCTCTCGCGGCGTTCGTCCCGGAAAGAGGGGCGATGGCGCGCGACCGTCTGTCGCTGATCCGCGACGCGGAAGTGGAAAATACCATCCGCGCCTTCGGAGCGCCAATCTTCACCGCCGCCGGACTCGATCCCGAAAGCGTGCGGGTGATCTTGGTCAACGACGGCGACCTCAACGCCTTCGTCGCCGGGGGCATGAACCTGTTCATCAACACCGGGTTGCTGATCCGCGCCGACCATCCCGGCCAGGTGATCGGGGTGATCGCGCACGAGGCCGGCCACATCGCGGGCGGGCATCTGGCGCGGCTGGAGGAGGCCCTGCGCAACGCCACCGCCGAATCGATCCTCGCCATGGTGCTGGGCGCCGCGGCCGGCGTGGCCAGCGGACGCGGCGACGTGGCGGCGGCGGTGATGATGGGCGGCCAGCACATGGCGGGACGCGGCCTGTTGAGCTACAGCCGGGCGCAGGAATCGGCGGCCGACCAGGCGGCGGTGCGCTTCCTCGATTCGGCCGGCGTCTCGGCCAAGGGCCTGTTGGAGTTCATGGACATCCTGGGCGACCAGGAGGCGCTGCTGACCAGCCGCCAGGACCCTTACGTCCGCACCCATCCGATGACCCGCGACCGCTCGGACTTCCTGCGCCACCACCTGGAGGGCTCGAAGCTGGCCGAGGCGCCGTTGCCGCCGGCCTTCGTCGAACTGCACCGGCGGATGCGGGCCAAGCTGTACGCCTTCCTGGAACCCTGGGCGCAGACCTTCCAGCGCTACCGCGAGGACGACGCGTCGCTGGAGGCCCGCTATGCCCGCGCCATCGCGCTGTATCGCAAGCCGGACATGGACAAGGCGCTGGTCGCCATCGACGCGCTGATCGCCGAGCGCCCCAAGGACCCCTACTTCCGCGAACTCAAAGGCCAGATGCTGTTCGAGAACGGCCGCATGAAGGAGGCGCTGGCCGCCTATCGCGAGGCGGTGCGCCTGCTGCCCGAGCAACCGCTGCTGCGCATCAATCTGGGCCAGGTCGAGACCGAGTCCAACGATCCCGCCCTGCTGCCCAAGGCCCAGGAGAACCTGGAATTCGCGGTGGCGCACGAGCCCGAGAACTCGTTCGCCTGGCGCCTTTTGGCGGTCGCCTATGGCCGGGCCGGCAAGGAGGCCATGGCGTCCTACGCGCTGGCCAATTACAACCTGCTGACCCGCCGCCTGCCCGAGGCGATCTTCCACGCCGGGCGCGCCGAGCGCAGCCTGCCGGTCGGCTCGCCCGCCTGGCTGCGCGTGCAAGACGTCCGCAACGAGGCGGAACGGTTGAAGGAAGAGCGCAAGCGCGACTGAAACCATGGGCAAATCGGATATCGCGCGCTAATGTGGCGCCCCGACCTTCGGAGATGGAACAGCATGTCGAGGATCTTGATCGCTTCCCTGTCGCTGGTGGCGCTGATCGGCGCCGCCGCCCCCGCCCAGGCCGAGGACCCGCCGGTTTTCGACCCCAAGCAGGTGACGGCCATCGAGAAAGTCATGCGCGACTATCTCATGCAGCACCCCGAGATCATCGCCGACGCCATCGAGGCGCTGCGCGAAAAGCAACTGCTTGAGCTGGAAGCCGAAGCCAAAAAGGCGCTGGAGACCCGCAAAGCCGATATTTTCGACGACGCCGCGACTCCGGTTCTCGGCAACCCCCAGGGCGACGTCACCATCGTCGAGTTCTTCGATTATCGCTGCGGCTACTGCAAGACCGTGGTCGACATGCTGATGGACACCGTCAAGGCCGACGGCAAGATTCGGCTGATCATGAAGGAACTGCCGATCCTCGGCCCCGAATCGGTGGTCGGCGCCCGCGCCGCCCTGGCCGCCCGAATCCAGGGCAAATACGCCGAGATGCATCGCGCCCTGATGAAAATCCGCGGCCCCTTCAACCCCGACGCCATCCTGAAGGCCGCCACCGAAGCCGGCCTCGACATCGAGAAGATGAAGAAGGACATGGAAAGCGCCGACATCGCCAAGCAGATCGAACGCAACGTCGATCTGGCCCAGGCGCTGAACATCTCGGGCACCCCGGCCTTCATCGTCGGCGACCGCATGATCCCCGGCGCGATCGACAAGGGAACCATGAAGACCCTTATCGAACAGGCGCGCAAGGATAAGAAGTAAGTAAGGATTGAAGATTAACCACCAATACGCCAAGACCACCAAGAAGGACTTGGTGAACCTTGGTGCCCTTGGTGTCTTGGTGGTTATCTTTACTACTTCAACTCGCCAGCCGCGCGCGTCATCTCGTCGGTGGTCTTGAACACCGTCGCGTTCATCGAATAGGCTTTCTGGGTGGTGATCATCCGGGTGAACTCGTCGGCGAGGTCGACGTTCGACGCCTCCAGCGTGCCGGGGATGATCGCCGCCTTGCCGCTCGACGTGGCCGAGAACAGCGACATGGTGCCGGCCTGGGCGGTGCTGGCGAAGGCGTTGCCGGTCATCTCGTCAAGGCCGTTCAGATTGGTGAAGTCGGCCAGCGCGACCTGATACAGCGACAGCGACTCGCCATTGGCGTAGTTCGCGCTGAGCACGCCGCCGGTGTCGAAGCGGGCGTTCATCATCCAGGCGGCCTCGTTGCCGTCGCCGTCGATCGAATCGACCTGCATCCCGCCGGAGAGTTGCTCCAACCCGGAAAGATCGAGCGCGATGGTGCTGGTCGTGCCGTCGCTCCAGGTGATCCCCACATCCGTGGCGTCGTCCGGCGAAACGAACGAGCCGTCCGCCCCGAAGATCACCGTCAGGGGCTGGTTGGAGACCGTGCCGTCGCTGACCATGGGCGTCACGGTCCATTGGTTCTGGACGTCGGTCGGCTGCCATTCCAGGGTCAGGGTCCGCACATTTCCAGCGGTATCGTAGCAGGGCAGGTGCATCGGCTCGGCCCGCGACGCCTCGGACGGCACGTTGCCGGTCATCGCGATGCGGGTGGTGGGCGTGCCTTCCAGTTGGGCCGCCTTTTCGAAACGCAAAGCCTGAAGGCTGGTGATGTCGTCGGGCGTATCGATGCCGCCGTCCGGATCGATCTGCCAGCCCATCAGGAAGTAGCCGTTGTCGTCGACCAGATAGGTCTCGCTGGCGCCGTCGCCATTGGCGTCGAGCGCCTGTTCGCGGAAGTCGCCCGACCGCGTGAACAGGGTGTCGCCCGAACCATCGATCTCGCTGTTGACGACGAACATGCCCCGGCCGTTCACCGACAAATCGGCCCACATGCCGGTCGAGACGACCGGGCCGCCGACATCCACCCGCGTGGTCTGCGAGGTGTCCACCCCGAAGAAGTTGAACCTGGCGGTGGTCTCGGACAGCATCGTGTGGAAGGCGGTGTCCTGCTTCTTGTAGCCCGTCGTGTTGACGTTGGCCACGTTCTGGCTGATCGAGCCCATGGCGGTGCTTTGCGCCATCATGGCCGACGAACTGTTTGTGAAGGCGCCCCAGATGCTCATCGTCCCTCTCCCGCCTTGAAGCGGATCAACCCGCGGGGAGTGTTGCAACCACCATGCCAGCGGTTGGGGACGGTTTTCCGCCAAAAACGCCGCCTCACCCCCCGGCAGCGATTGCCGGCCCGGCAAGACTTGCCGGGTCGAAGGCCACGCCGCCGGTGCGCGGATGGGCGGTGCCGGTGGTCTCGGGGAAGGTCAGGGGCAGGCCGCGCAGCGAGCGCACCGCCAGGAAGGCGAAGGCCTGGGCCTCGAGCGCGTCGCCATCCCAGCCGACCGCCTCGACCGGCTCGACGGGAGCTTGAAGCGCGGCGGCCAGGGCCGCCATCACCATCGGATTGAGCCGCCCGCCGCCGCACACCAGCCAGCGGGTCGGCCGCGCCGGCAGATGGTCGCAGGCCCGACGCACCGCCGCCGCCGTGAAGGCGACCAGCGTGGCGGCCCCGTCCGCCGCC
>JADGAL010000314.1 GCA_015232025.1 Alphaproteobacteria bacterium | reverse complement strand
AACGGTCGGCCGAGCAGCCGTCGCGCGACGGCCGCCACCGCGGCGGCCTCGGGGCTGCCGTCCAGGATGGCGCCCAGCGGCACCTCGCCGGCCAGACGGTCGGCCACCGCGTTCTCGACCAGGGTGCGCAGATTGGTCAAGTGGCGCTCGGCGGGCAGGGCGCGCACCGCCATGACCTTGCGGGTATCGCGGCACGGCATCCACCAGGCGATGCGGCGCATGCCGGCCGCGTCGATCATCAACATCTCGCCCGGCCCCAGCTTGCGCACCCCCTCGTACAGGGTGAGCGGCGGCATCACCAGCCCGTGCGCCAGGAATTGGGCCAGCCCGCGGGCGTCCAGCCGGCGCGGCAGGCCCATCGCCTCGACCAGCGGCGCCGCCTCGGAGGCGAAGGCGAGCACGCCGCGCGCCTCGATGTAATGAAGCGGCTTTTCGCCCAGCCGGTCGCGGGCCAGCACCAGACGGCCGCGCCGGTCGTCCCACAGGGCCAGCGCGAACATGCCCTGGAGGTGTTCGAGGAAATCCGGTCCCCAGCGCTCGTAGGCGTGCACCGCGACCTCGGCGTCCGAGCGCGAGCGGAACTGATGGCCCTCGAGCTCCAGGCTGTGGCGCAAGGCGCGGTGGTTCCAGATCTCGCCATCCAGCGCCACCCACATGTCGCCGGTCTCGTTGGGCAGCGGCATCTGGCCTTCCTCGGTCAGATCGGTGACCGCCAAACGGCGGCAAGCCAGCGCCGCCTTGTCGTCGGGCGCCCGGTACAGCCCCTCGTCGCCGCCGCCGCGATGGCCCAGCAGGGCGGCCATCCGCGACGCGAGGCGGTGGTCGACGGGGCGCTCGCCCGGCAGCGGCTCGCCCAGCTTGAGGATGCCCGCGATGGCGCTCATCGTCTCTCCGGTGGTCCCTACTGAGTGTCGGGAGTCGTTGGTGGCGCCTCAATCCCTGCGGAGTGGGTAGCGGCGGGGCGCCTCCTCCCGCCAATGGGGTGTCCGCCCACTTCCCGACACTCGAACGTCATGCTAGCTTTCCGACGAAGTCCTTGAGGAATCCTCATGTCGTCCGACCAACCGATCGCGCGAATCTGCCAGACCTCCCTGTTGTCCTGCGGCCCCGACCTGCCGGTGGCCGAGGCCGCCCGCCTGATGCATCAGGCGCGATGCAGTTCGATCGTCGTGCTGGACGAAGGCCGTCCGGTCGGCATCTGGACCGAGGCCGACCTGCTGGCGGTCGACTTCACCGACCCGCTGACGCTGGATCAGCCGATCCGGCGATTGATGAGTTCGCCGGTCAAGACGATCGACGGCGCGCTGTCGGTCGCCGACGCCTCGATGCGCTTCCGCGACGAGGGGGTGCGCCACTTCCTGGTGACGGTCGATGGCGCGCTGACCGGCGTGCTGACCCAGACCGACGTGATCCTGCGCCACGGGGTCGAGCACTTCCTGGTGCTGCGGCCCGTGGCTTCGGCGCTCACCCGGCCGCTGGTCTCGGTGCCGGCCGGCGCCTCGCTGCGCGAGGCCGCGCAGGCGATGCGCAAGGGCCGCTCGGACGCCGCCGCGGTGTTCGATGGCGACAAGGAGGTGGGGATCATCACCGAGCGCGACGTGCTGCGCCTTGTGGCGACCCGCGCCGAAGGCGTCACGGCGGGCCAGTCGGCCAGTCGGCCGCTGCTTTCGGTGGCGCATGACGCCAGCCTGTTGTCGGCCCGCAACCTGTTGCAGGAGAAGGGCTTCCGCCACATCGGGGTGATCGGACCCGAGGGCGCGCTAATCGGCCTGTTGTCGTTCGCCGACATCCTGGCCACCCTGCAACATGAATATGTCCATCGCCTGAACGAGGCGCTGAAGGACCGCGACGACGCGCTGCTGCGCTCGCGCAAGGACCTGCACACGGCGCGGCGCATCATCGAGGTGTCCTTGGACGCCATCATGATCATCAACGCCGACGGCGTGATCGAATACGCCAACCCGTCCTTCGCCACGGTGACCGGCTACGACCCCTCCGAGGTGATCGGCAAGACGCCCCGCCTGTTGAAGTCGGGCCGCCACGACCAGTCCTTCTATCATGACCTGTGGCAAAGCCTGCTGACCCGCGGCTTTTGGCAGGGCGAGATCTGGAACCGCCGCAAGAACGGCGAGGTCTATCCCGAGTGGCTGACCATCAACACGATCCGCGACGAGGATGGCCGACTCAATCACTACGTCGCGATCTTCAACGACATCTCCGAGCGCAAGCGGTCCGAGGAGCGGATCAAGAACCTCGCCTATTTCGACAGCCTGACCGGGCTGCCCAATCGCCGCCTGTTCGGCGACCGGCTCAGCATGGCGATCGCCAACGCCCATCGGAACAGCCACCATTTGGCGGTGATGTTCCTGGACCTCGATCTGTTCAAGCGGATCAACGACACGCTGGGCCACAATGTCGGCGACGCCGTGCTGGTCGAGACCGCCACCCGGCTGTCGGCCACGGTGCGCGAGGGCGACACGGTGGCGCGGCTGGGCGGCGACGAGTTCACCATCCTGCTGCCCGAACTGAAAGAGCCCGAGGACGCCGCCAAGCTGGCGGCGCGCCTGATCGCGGTGGTCAAGGAGCCGTTCGTGATCGAGGGGCACGAGCTTTACGTCACCACCTCGATCGGCATCAGTATCCATCCCGAGGACGGCGCCACCGTCGAGAACATGCTGAAGAACGCCGACACCGCGATGTATCGGGCCAAGGATCTGGGGCGCAACAGCTATCAGATGTATACGCCGGCGATGAACGCCCGCTCGTTCGAGCGGCTGTCGATGGAAAGCAACCTCAAGCACGCGGTGGCGCGCGACGAGCTGGTCCTGGCCTATCAGGTCAAGATCGACATGGTCGGCGGCAAGGTCTCGGGCATCGAGGCGCTGTGCCGCTGGCTGCACCCGACGCTGGGCCTGGTGCCGCCCAGCGACTTCATCCCATTGGCCGAGACGGTCGGGCTGATCGGCGAGATCGGCGAATGGGTGCTGCGCGCCGCCTGCCGCCAGAACCGCGCCTGGCAGGATCGCGGCCTGCCGCCGATCCGCATGGCGGTCAACGTCTCGGCGCAGCAGTTCCGCGATCAGGACGTCGCGTCGGTGGTGGCGGCGATCCTTGACGAGACGGGGCTCGACGCGCGCTGGCTGGAACTGGAATTGACCGAGACCGTGCTGATGCAGCGGGTCGACGAGATCTCGAAAATCCTGGCGCGGCTGCGCGGCATGGGGGTGCGGATCGCGGTCGACGATTTCGGCACCGGCTATTCCTCGCTCAGCTATCTGAAGCGCATGCCGATCGATTCGCTGAAGATCGACCGTTCCTTCGTGCGCGACCTGGGGGTCGACCGCGACGACGCCGAGATCGTCTCGACGATCATCGCCATGGCGCACAATCTGAAGCTGAAGGCGGTGGCCGAGGGCGTCGAGACCGCCGAGCAGGCGGCGTGGCTGCGCGCCCAGGGCTGCGACGAGATCCAGGGCTTCCTGATCAGCCGCCCAGTCTCGGCCGAAGACCTCGTCAGTCTTTTCGACCGTAATCTCTTGCCGGACGCGGTGTCCTGAACTATTCGCGTATTTGGATATCGGCGTATCGATCGGCGGCCCCGTCGAGTAATGAGCGATGGTAAACGAAAGGTTAATCTGTGAATGGCGTCGGCCCGTCCTTTCCGCGGCGCATCAAATCCTTTGGCCGATTCAAAAAGCGGTTCCCTTTCGCGTCGTTCGGTGCAATGAATACGTTGGGTGCGGAGCTGACGACCCGGCCCGGTAACGTGCCGGTCGGATGACGGGGTTTCGATGAGTGTGCTCTACAAGGCCCTGGCCCAGGCGGCGAAGGCCAACCGGGCGCTGAAGGCGGCCGGAGGCGGGCCGCCCAACCTCGTGGCGCGGCCCGAACCGGGCGCGCCGCGTCGTCCCGTCCGTTTCGCCATGCGCGCCCTTCTCATCTTCATGATGGTGGCGATGCTCGGCATGGGCGTCGGCCTGCTCACGCTCGACGAAGACACCATGCAGGAGATGGTCGCCGAGGGGCTGGGCGAGTCCGTCCAGCGCCCGCCGCCCGTCCGCCGTCCCGCCCAGATGGCCGAGGCGCAGCGCCCCAAGCCGCCGGTCCAGCCGCCGCAGCCGATCGATCCGGCCATGTCGACCGAGGCCCACGCTCCGGCCCAACA
>JADGAL010000313.1:485-4166 GCA_015232025.1 Alphaproteobacteria bacterium | reverse complement strand
ACTCCCGATGGGTGGGGTCGCGGCGTCCTCACGGCGGCCTTTCCCCAACAATTGTCTTCCGTCGGATGCTGTTCAACGCCTTCATCCACAACACCGACGACCACCTGCGAAATCACGGCTTCCGGCGGATCGACGGCGGATGGAGGCTGGCCCCGGCCTTCGATCTGGTGCCGTGCAACAAGCCGGCGCATGTTATCGCTCCGGCGCCAGGGATCGCCGCGACCCCCGATCCGCGGGCCATCCTGGAGAGCTACTCCGCCTTCGGCCTGGAGCGGAAGAAGGCCTGGGAGACCTATTCCGAGATCGTCGACGGGCTGGCCGCCCTGCCCCTCCTTCTTGATCGCCATGAGGTCAGCCCGACGGATCGGGCCACGGTCACCGGCTTGATGCCGCTGGCCTTCGCCCCGCCCGCCACCGGCTCCGTGTCGCGCCGCTGAAGGGCAGGTTCGATGGCCGCTCATCGCGACGTACCGCGGAGCGCTACGGCGCCATTGAGTGTCGTACCGACGTTCGGTACGCTTGGCCATGATCAAGAGTCTCGCCGACAAGCGCACCGCGGCCATCTTCGCCGGTTATGGGGTCAGGGGATTGCCGGTGGAGATCCAGAAGCGGACGCGGGCGAAGCTGCTGGCGATCGATGCGGCGGTCCACCTTGACGATCTGCGGATTCCGCCCGGCAACCGGCTGGAAACGCTGCGCGGCGACAGGGACGGGCGGCACAGCATCCGCGTCAACGACCAGTGGCGTATCTGCCTCACGTGGCATGACGAGGATGCCTGGGACGTCGAGATCATCGACTACCATTAGGAGCGAGACATGAGCATCAGGCGTGAACACGTCGACAACCAGCGGGTGGACTTCTCCGACATCGCCACCGGCGGACGGCTGCCGCCGGTCCATCCCGGCGAGATCCTGCGCGAAGAGTTCCTGAAGCCCTTGGGCCTCAGCGTCTATGAACTTGCCAACGCGCTTCACGTGCCGCGTTCGCGGGCCAACGACATCGTGCGTGGGCGACGGGGAATCACCACCGACACCGCCCTTCGCTTGGCCCGCTATTTCGGGACGACCGCCGCGTTCTGGATCAACCTTCAGGCGCGTCACGACCTCGATGTCGCCGACCGGGACCTGCGCGAGCGCATCGAGCGCGAGGTTGCGCCGCGGGCGGCATAGGGGACCGCATCAAGCCCGTTACGCCGGGGCCAAGCGGATTCCTGGCCCATCTACCCCGCCATGCGAGGTAGCCCTCGGAAGGCCGAGGGCGGGCGCCCCGCCGCTCACACGTCCAGATTCGCCACCTTCAGCGCGTTGGTTTGGATGAAGTCGCGGCGCGGTTCGACCACGTCGCCCATCAGGGTCGAGAAGACCTCCTCGGCGGCGTCGGCGTGGTTGACGCGGACTTGCAGCAGGGTGCGCGCCTCGGGGTCCAGGGTGGTTTCCCAAAGCTGGCCGGGATTCATTTCGCCCAGGCCCTTGTAGCGCTGGATGCCCACGCCCTTGCGGCCGGCGTCCATGATCGCGTCGACCAGGCCCACCGGGCCGGTGATGGGGACTTCGCGTTCCTTGAACAGCAGCGTGCCGTGATGGCCGTAGGTGTCTTGCAGGCGGTCGGCGGCCTCGTCCAGGCGGCGGGCTTCGGCCGAGCGCAGCATGGCCTCGTCGATCAGGTGGCGCTCGGTGACGCCGCGCAGGGTGCGGGTGAACAGCAGGCCCTCGCCCTCGCTCCACGCGCCGGTCCAGCCGCGGTGGAATTCGGGCTCCAGCGCGTCCAGGCGCTTGGCGATGTAGGCGGCGGCCTCGTTGCCGTGGTCGCCCAGCACGCGGGGCGTCAGCGCGCCGGCGATCGCCACCTGCTCGACGACGCGCAACGGCACGCGCCGGGCCAGCGGGCCAAGCAATTGGCGGGCGCCGCGCGCCTGCTCGGCCAGTTCGCGCAGTTCGGGGCCGGCGATCTGGCGGCCGTCGTGCAGCCTGAGCACCGTCTCGGACAGGCCACCCTCGATCAGGTAGTTCTCGAGCGCGCGGTCGTCCTTCAGATAGACCTCGCTGTGGCCGCGCTTGGCGCGGTACAGCGGCGGCTGGGCGATGTACAGATAGCCGCGCTCGATCATCTCGGGCATCTGGCGGTAGAAGAACGTCAACAGCAGGGTGCGGATGTGGCTGCCGTCGACGTCGGCGTCGGTCATGATGATGATCTTGTGATAGCGCGCCTTGGCGATGTCGAAATCCTCGCGCCCGATGCTGGTGCCCAGCGCGGCGATCAGGGTGCCGATCTCGGCCGAGCCCAGCATCTTGTCGAAGCGCGCCCGCTCGACGTTGAGGATCTTGCCGCGCAACGGCAGGATGGCCTGGAAGGCGCGGTTGCGGCCCTGCTTGGCCGAGCCGCCGGCCGAGTCGCCCTCGACGATGAACATTTCGGCCAGCGCCGGGTCGCGCTCTTGGCAGTCGGCCAGCTTGCCGGGCAGGGTGGCGATGTCGAGCGCGCCCTTGCGCCGGGTCAGTTCGCGCGCCTTGCGGGCCGCCTCGCGGGCCGCCGCCGCCTCGACCACCTTGCCGACCACCTTGCGGGCCTCGGTCGGGTGCTCCTCGAACCACTGGGCCAAGCGTTCGGCGACCACGTTCTCGACTACCGGACGGACCTCGGAGGAGACCAGCTTCTCCTTGGTCTGCGACGAGAATTTGGGATCGGGCACCTTGACCGACAGCACGCAGGTCAGGCCCTCGCGCATGTCGTCGCCGGTCAGTTGCACCTTCTCCTTTTTCGACAGCCCGCTTTCATTGGCGTAGTTGTTGACGGTGCGGGTCAGCGCGGCGCGGAAGCCGGCCAGATGGGTGCCGCCGTCCTTTTGCGGGATGTTGTTGGTGAAGCACAGCATCGTCTCGTGATAGCTGTCGGTCCATTCCATCGAAATCTCGACGGTGATGCCCTCGCGCTGGCCGGAAACGGTGATCGGCGGCTGGTGCAGCGCGGTCTTCGAGCGGTCGAGCCACTGCACGAAGGCCTCGATGCCGCCCTCGTAATGCAGGTCGGCGGTCTTGACCTCGGCGTGGCGCGCGTCGGTCAGGCGCAGCCGCACGCCGGAGTTCAGGAAGGCCAGCTCGCGCAGCCGGTGCTCCAGCGTCTCGAAATCGAATTCGAGCATGGTGAAGGTCTGCGCCGAGGGCATGAAGGTGACTTCGGTGCCGGTCTTGCCCTCGGGCGCCGGCCCGACTTCGGCCAAGGGCGCCACCGGGTCGCCGTGGCGGAAGGTCATCCGGTGCTCGTGGCCGCCGCGCCAGATGCGCAACTCCAGCGTTTCGGACAGGGCGTTGACCACCGAGACGCCGACCCCGTGCAGGCCGCCCGACACCTTGTAGGAATCCTGGTTGAACTTCCCGCCGGCGTGAAGCTGGGTCATGATGACCTCGGCCGCCGAGACCCCCTCCTCGGCGTGGATGTCGACCGGGATGCCGCGCCCGTTGTCGCGCACCGTCACCGACCCTTCCGGGTTCAGCACCACGTCGACCGCGTCGCACCAGCCGGCCAGCGCCTCGTCGATGGCGTTGTCGACCACCTCGTAGACCATGTGGTGCAGGCCCGAGCCGTCGTCGGTGTCGCCGATATACATGCCGGGACGCTTGCGCACCGCCTCGAGCCCGCGCAAAACCTTGATCGAGGAGGCCGAGTAGTCGTCGGGATTCGTC
>JADGAL010000313.1:0-415 GCA_015232025.1 Alphaproteobacteria bacterium | reverse complement strand
TGCGCCCGCCCGTCCAGACCGGCGAACAGCGCCGGCTCGGTCCCGGTGAGCCAGCTTTGCGCCCCCATGGCGCAAAGCTCGTCGAACAACGCCCTCCGGCGCGTCTCGTCGAGATGCGCCGCCACCTCGTCGAGCAGCAGCATGGGCGCCACGCCCCGCTCCACCGCCCGCACCCGCGCCTGGCCCAGCACGAGCGAAATCAACAACGCCTTCTGCTCGCCGGTCGAGCACTGCCCGGCCGGCATGTCCTTGCCCCGGTGGCGCACCGCCAGGTCCGAACGGTGCGGACCGACGCCCGCTCCCCCCGCCTCGGCGTCGCGCCGCCGCGACTTGGCCAGCGCCGCCGCCAGATCGGCCGCCGCGATGTCGGGCGGGATGGCGGCCAAAGCCGCCTCGACCTCGCCCTCGACCGTCA
>JADGAL010000312.1 GCA_015232025.1 Alphaproteobacteria bacterium | reverse complement strand
GACTTGAACCGGGTCAGGCAGCCGGCCGGGTCGTCGATGTCGAGCGTCATCGTCTGCCACGCCAATTGCGCGGCGGCCAGCGGCAGCAGCGCGTAAAATCCCCAGCCCAGCCCGGCCAGCCAGCCGGCGCCGGCCACCGCCGCCATCATCAGGACGTAGAACACCGCCACCCAGGACCGGGTGGCGCGGCCCAGCCGCAGGGCGGTCGATTTCACGCCGACCAGGGCGTCGTCCTCGCGGTCTTGATGGGCGTAGATGGTGTCATAGCCCAGTGTCCAGAACAGCCCGCCCGCGTAAAGCGTCACCGCCGGCCATCCCAGCGACCCCGCCACCGCCGCCCAGCCGAGCAGTGCGCCCCAATTGAAGGTCAGCCCCAGCCAAGCCTGCGGCCACCAAGTGATGCGCTTCATGAAGGGATAGGTGAAGACCAGGGCCAGCGAGGCCACCCCCAGCGCCACCGCGAAGCCGTTCAACGAGACCAGCACCGCCAATCCCGCCAGCAACTGCAAGACCAGAAACGCCACGGCATGCCGGACCCCCACCGCGCCCGAGGGAATCGGCCGCACCGCCGTGCGCGTCACCTGGGCGTCGAAATCGCGATCGACGATGTCGTTGTAGGTGCAGCCCGCCCCGCGCATGATCACCGCGCCCACCGCGAACAGCGCCATCAGCGGCCAGTCGGGGCCTTCGGCGGCCAACGCGATGCTCCACCATGCCGGGAACAGCAGCAGCCAAGTGCCGATCGGCCGGTCGATCCGCATCAGCCGCAGATAGGGCCGCGCCGCCGCCGGTATCAGCCGGTCGATCCAGTCGCCTTCGCGAATGTCGCTGTGCAGGGTTTCGGTGCTCGACATGGGGCGCTACATTAGGCGCGCTCACAAACCTTCTCAAGCCGTGCATGCGTCCCGGCCCAAGAAGGTGGAACACCAAGGACACCAAGGACACCAAGGTGTCTCGGCGTCCTCGGGCCGCGACGGGAGATTGAAGACTTGGTGTCCTTGGTGTCCTTGGTGTTTCCCAGTCATTGCCGCCGCTCGCGGGCCGCCGCATGACGATCCGCCTTCATGTCGACGCCGACCTCGCGGAAGGGGCGGACGTCGCGGTTTCCCCGGCCCAGGCGCATTACCTGGGCTCGGTGATGCGGCTGGGTCCGGGCGACCCGGTCATCCTGTTCAACGGGCGCGACGGCGAGTGGGCTGCGCGCCTAGCCGAGGTCAATCGCAAGGCGGCGCGGCTGGTGGTCGAGACGCGCCTGCGCCCCCAGGCGCCCGAGCCGGACGTGTGGCTGCTGTTCGCGCCGCCCAAGGGGCCGCGGCTCGATTTCGTCACCGAGAAGGCGACCGAGTTGGGGGCCGCCCTGCTGCGCCCGGTGTTCACCCGGCGAAGCGTCGTCACCCGCGTCAACGAGGAGAAGATGCGCGCCCACCTGATCGAGGCCGCCGAGCAATGCGAGCGGCTGACGGTTCCGGTCCTGGCCCCGCCCGCGCCGCTGGATCGCGCCCTGGCCGAGTGGCCCTCGGATCGCCGACTGTTCGTGCTGGCCGAGCATGGGCCGTCGCGCCCCCTGGCCGAGGCGTTGACGCCGGGGCCGGCCGGCTTTCTGGTAGGACCGGAGGGCGGATTCGACAAAACGGAGCTTGACGCCTTGGCCGGCTTGCCCTTTGCTGTCGCGGTCGGTCTGGGTCCGCGCATCCTGCGCGCCGAGACCGCGGCGCTGGCGGCGCTGGCCTGCTGGCAGGCCCGTCACGGCGATTGGGCGGTCGGCCCGGCCTTCCGCTCCTGACGCAACTCGAACCGCGAGACCACCCCCCGCATGTCCGCCCCCGCCCAATCCAGCGGCGAACCCATCACCGGCAAGGCGCAACTGGTCGAGTGGCTGGCGTCGGGCTGCAAGCCGCCCGAGGAGTGGCGAATCGGCACCGAGCACGAGAAGTTCGTGTTCGGCTGGGACGATCTGAAGGCGCCGCCCTATGACGGCCCGTGCGGCATCCGCGCCCTGCTGGAAGGGCTGGAGCGCTTCGGCTGGACCCCCGTGTTGGAGAACGGCCTGCCGATCGCGCTGCTGTCGGCCGACGGCGCCTCGGTCAGCCTGGAGCCGGGCGGCCAGCTCGAATTGTCGGGCGCGCCGGTCGAGACCGTGCATCAGACCTGCGCCGAGGTCACCCAGCATCTGCGCCAGGTCAAGGACGTGGCCGCCGCCCTGAACGTCGGCATGGTCGGCCTGGGCTTCCAGCCGAAATGGCGTCGCGAGGACATCCCGTGGATGCCCAAGGGCCGCTACGCCATCATGCGCCGCTACATGCCGACCAAGGGCTCGATGGGCCTGGACATGATGCTGCGCACCTGCACCGTTCAGGTCAATCTCGACTTCGCCTCGGAAGCCGACATGGTGCGCAAGTACCGCGTCTCGCTGGCCTTGCAGCCGCTGGCCACCGCCTTGTGGGCCAACTCGCCCTTCGTCGAGGGCAAGGACAGCGGCTTTTTGAGCTATCGCGCCCATGTGTGGACCGACACCGATCCCGACCGCTCGGGCTTTTTGCCCTATGTGTTCGAAGACGGCATGAGCTTCGAGCGCCATGTCGACCACGCGCTGGACGTGCCGATGTATTTCGTCTATCGCGACGGCCGCTACATCGACGCCGCCGGCCAGTCGTTCCGCGACTTCATGGCCGGCCGCCTGCCCGCCCTGCCCGGCGAGATCCCCACCCTGGGCGATTGGGGCGACCATCTGACCACGCTGTTCCCCGACGTGCGCCTGAAGCGCTATCTCGAGATGCGCGGCGCGGACGGCGGGCCGTGGCGGCGGCTGTGCGCCCTGCCCGCCCTGTGGGCCGGACTGCTGTACGACGACACCGCGCTGGGCGCCGCCTGGGACCTGGTCAAGGACTGGACGACCGAGGAGCACCTGGCCCTGCGCCGCGACGTGCCCAGGCTGGCCTTGGCCACCCCGTTCCGGGGGCGCACATTGCAGGACGTGGCGCTGGAGGTCCTGGACATCGCCCAGGACGGGCTGAAGCGCCGCGCCCGCCGCGACGAGCACGGCCGCGACGAGACCATCTTCCTGCGAACCCTGCTTCACACCGCCGAGTCGGGCCGCTGCCCGGCCGAGGAGCTGCTCGACGCCTACCGCACCCGCTGGGGTGGGAGCGTCGACCCGGTGTTTCGCGAACACGCCTATTGAGGACGACCATGACCGAATGCCGCAGCTTGGACGAGGTTCGCCAGAACATCGACCGCCTGGACGCCGTGCTGGTGCCGCTGCTCGCCGAGCGCAGCCGCTTCGTAGCCCAGGCGGCGCGCTTCAAGCCGACCGAGGCCGACGTGGTGGTGCCGTCGCGCATCGAGGCGATCGTCGAGCGGGTGCGCGCCATGGCCGAGCGCGAGGGCGCCGACCCCATGCTGTTCGAGGATCTGTGGCGCGGCATGATCGACGCCTTCTGTCGCTTCGAGGCGCGCAATTGGCGTAGACTGCATGGCGAGGCGAATCCATCGGCCTTGCGGGCGGCGAAAACGGATGCGACACTTTAATCAAGTCGTCGGGTCGGTGTGATGCAAGTGTATGTCAGAGAAGCCAGAGTGCTCATCGCCGAGCCGGACCCGGATCTGCGCGAGGAGGTTCGCGTGGTCCTGTTCCATCGGGGATTCCGGAAATTCGCCCAGACCGGCTCGTGCTTCGAGATCGAAGCCGCCTTGCGCCAGAACGAGGTCGACATGCTGGTCACCGACACCAGCCTGCCCGATGGCGACGTCTGCGACCTGATGCGCCGCGTGCGCCACCACGAGATCGGCGCCAATCCCTTCGTTCTGGCGGTCGCCATGACCGTCAACACCAGCCCCACCCATGTCCGGCGAATCGTCGGCGCGGGCGTCGACGACATTCTGGTCAAGCCGATCGCGGTCGGCGACATGTCGCTACGGGTCGGCAACCTGTCGCGCGGCCGCAAGCCCTTCGTGGTCACCCACGACTACATCGGCCCCGAACGCCGCAAGGAAGCGCGGCCGGGCGAGAAGTCGGCGACCCTGGTCCATGTGCCCAATCCGCTGACCATGGACCCGGTCACCTTGCAGCGCGAGGTCGACCGCATCTCGGCCGAGATCAACGAGCAGAAGATGACCAGCCATTCGGTGCAGGTCGGCTGGCTGGCGGCGCGCATCGAGATCTGGTACCGCACCCCCGGCGA
>JADGAL010000311.1 GCA_015232025.1 Alphaproteobacteria bacterium | reverse complement strand
TTCGTGGCGGCGCGGCCATGTGGCCGAGTCGCTGTGCGTCCTCAGCCTGCGTCTGCGCGGCTATCGCGTGGTGGCGCGACGCTTCGCGGGCGGGCGCGGCACGGGGGCCGGCGAGGTCGACATCGTGGCCCGGCGCGGCCGGGTGCTGGCCTTCGTCGAGGTCAAGGCGCGCCCCGACGCGACCACCGCGATCGAGGCGGTCGGTCCGCGCCAGCAAGCCCGCATCCGGCGTGGCGCCGAGTCCTTCCTGAAACGCCATCCCGATTTGCTGGACTGCCTGATCCGCTTCGACGTGATGGCGGTGGCGCCGTGGCGCTGGCCCCTTCACCTGACCGACGCGTGGCGCTGATGGATGCTTGGCGGTATGGCCCCGGCCGTCCTAAACTCCGCCGCCACCGATCACCCGAGGGGAACGCCGTGACCATCCGCCGCCTTTCCACCCTATCGATCCTCGCCGCGCTGCCGCTGGCGCTGTCCGCCTGCGACCCGGTCGGCATGGCGATCGGCGCCGGCGCCTATGCCGGCGTGGCGGCCTCGCAGGAGCGCGGCTTCCAGGGCGCCGTCGACGACACCAAGATCGCCGCCGAGGTCAACCACATGTGGTTCCAGCACGACCACCAGCTGTTCGGCAAGCTGTCGTCCACGGTGACCGAGGGCCGCGTGCTGATCACCGGAATCGTCCCCACCGCCGACAACCGGGTCGACGCCGTGCGTCTGGCTTGGCAGGTGGCCGGCGTGCGCGAGGTGATCAACGAGATCCAGGTCCGCGACACGGTCGACCCGGTCACCTTCGGCCGCGACGTGCTGATCGCCAACACGCTGCGCACCCGCCTGATGTTCGACAGCGAGGTGAGCGCCATCAACTACACCGTCGACGTGGTCGAGGGCGTGGTCTACGTGATGGGCATCTCGCAGACCGACGCCGAACGCGACCGGGTGATCGGCCACGCGCGCAACATCGAAAACGTCAAACGGGTGGTGAACTACGTCATCCTGAAGAACGATCCCCGGCGCAGCGCGACGCGATGACGGCCACGGCCGAGGATCTCCGCAAATCCCTGCGCCGCCTGGCCGAGGCCGGCGACCAGCCGATCGACCTTGCCGAGGCGGCGCTGCTGCTGGCCGCCCTGGAACGCCCCGCCCTGTCGCCCGCCCACTACCGCGATCGCCTGACGGACATCGCCCGCGACGTGGCGAAGGCGTTTGGCGAGGGCGGCGACGGCGCGGCGCCCCGAGCCGCCGCGCTGACCGAGGCGCTGGCCGTCCGTTGGCGATTCACGGGCGACGACCGCGACTACGAGGATCTGGACAACGCCAATCTGATGCGGGTGATCGACCGCCGCCGCGGCCTGCCGGTGACGCTGGGCATCTTGTTCATCCATGCCGGACGCGCCCAGGGCTGGGACATGACCGGCTTGGGGTTTCCCGGCCATTTCCTGGTCCGGCTGCAAACCGGCGATGGCGAGCGCGCCATCCTGGACCCCTTCGCGGGCGGTCGCGCGCTCGACGTGCCCACCATGCGCGGCCTGCTGAAGGCGGTGGCGGGCGGCGAGGCCGAGTTGGAGCCGGTCCATTACGCGCCGATCAGCGACCGCGAGATCCTGGTCCGCCTGCAAAACAACCTGAAACTGCGCCATCTGCGGGCCGGCGCGCTGGAGCCCGCGCTGGCCGCCGTCGAGCGCATCCTGCTGTTCGCGCCCGAGCAATTGGCCCTGTGGCGCGAGGCCGGCATGATGCATCTGCGCCTGGGCGATCTGAATGCGGCGGTCGCGGCGCTGGAGCAGTTCCTGGCGCGGGCGCCCAACTCGAACGCCCGCCACCGCGTCGCCCTGCTGGTGCAGGAACTGCGCGGAAGAACCTGAAGGGAGAAGAACGCCATGAGCCTCGCCGTCGCCATCCAGATGGACCCCATCGAGGGCATCGCCATCGACGCCGATTCGACCTTCGCCCTGGCGCTCGAGGCGCAACGCCGCGGCCACGCGCTGTTCCATTACCTGCCGCAGGACCTGGCCTTCCGCCAAGGCCGGCTGATCGCCTGGGCGGCGCCGCTCGAGGTGCGCCGGGTCCACGGCCACCACTTCACCAAGGGCGAAAGGCGGCCGATCGAATTGTCGGAGATGGACGTGGTGCTGATGCGCCAGGACCCGCCCTTCGACATGGCCTACATCACCGCCACCCATCTGCTGGAGCACCTGCCCGCCGGCACCCTGGTGGTCAACGACCCGGTCTCGGTGCGCAACGCGCCCGAGAAGCTGATGGTCACCCATTTCGACGATCTGATGCCGCCCACCCTGATCACCTCGAATCGCGAGGAAATCACCGCCTTCCGCGCCGAGCACCGCGACCTCGTCATCAAGCCGCTGTTCGGCAATGGCGGGGCCGGCGTGTTCCACGTCACCCCCGACGACGAGAACCTGAACGCGCTTTTGGAACTGTTCACCCAGCTTTACCGCGAGCCGGTGATGATCCAGCGCTATCTGCCCGAGGTGCGCCAGGGCGACAAGCGGATCATCCTGGTCGACGGCGAGCCGGCCGGCGCCATCAACCGCGTTCCCGCCAAGGGCGAGGCGCGCTCGAACCTGCATGTCGGCGGCACCGCCGCCCGGGCCGCGCTGACCGACCGCGACCGCGAAATCTGCGCGGCCATCGGCCCCACTTTGCGCGAACGCGGCCTGATCTTCGTGGGCATCGACGTGATCGGCCCCTATCTGACCGAGATCAACGTGACCTCGCCCACCGGCATCCAGGAAATCGACCGCTTCGACGGCGTCGCGATCGAGGCCCGGATTTGGGACGTGATCGAGGCGAAGGTGGGGCGGGCGTGAAGAAAGGGAAAGGTTAACCACCAAGACGCCAAGACACCAAGAAGGCACCAAGTAAAAAATCTCTTGGTGAACCTTTGTGCCTTGGTGTCTTGGTGTCGATCTTGTTCTTTTTGCCTATTAAGCCTTGACCCCCGCCCCCTTGCGCTTTGGCGCGTCGGGGTCGAGCGGCCAGCGGGGGCGGGGCGCGAAGTCCAGGCCGTCGCGCGCTCCCAGGCGGAAGCGTTCCAGCCCGGCCCAGGCGATCATCGCGGCGTTGTCGGTGCACAGCGCCAAGGGGGGCGCGATCAGTTCGGCGCCTTCCGCGGCGGCCAGTTCGCCCAAGCGGGCGCGCAGCCGGGTGTTGGCCGCCACGCCGCCGGCCAGCACCAGGGTGAGCGGCACGCCGGGATGGAGGTCGCGGAACAGGGCCACGCCGCGAATGGTGCGGTCGGCGATCGAATCGGCCACCGCCTCTTGGAAGGACGCCGCGATGTCGGCGCGCGCCTGGGTGTCGGCGTCGGCGGGAATGGCCAGGCGAACGGCGTTCTTCAGGCCCGAGAACGAGAAATCGCAGCCCGGCTTGCCCTTCATCGGGCGGGGCAGCGGGAAACGGGCGGGATCGCCGGTCTCGGCGGCCTTTTGCAGGGCGGGGCCGCCGGGATAGCCCAGCGCCAGCATCTTCGCCACCTTGTCGAACGCCTCGCCGGCCGCGTCGTCGATGGTGGTGCCCAGCCGGCGATGGCGGCCGACGCCTTCCACCGCCAGAAGTTGGCAATGCCCGCCCGACACCAGCAGCAGCAGGTAGGGAAAGGCGACGCCATGGGTCAGCCGCGCGGTCAGGGCGTGGCCTTCCAGGTGATTGACCGCCACGAAGGGCCGATCGTGGACGGCGGCGATCGCCTTGGCCATGGTCACGCCGACCATCAGCCCGCCGATCAGGCCCGGCCCGGCGGTGGCGGCCACCGCGTCGAGATCGGCGAAACCGACGCCGGCGCGGCGCATCGCCTCGGCCACCAGGCCGTCGAGGCTGTCGAGATGGGCGCGGGCCGCGATCTCGGGAACCACGCCGCCATAGGGGCGGTGCTCGTCGAGTTGCGACAGCACCACATCGGCCAGCACCCGGCGGCCGTCATCGACCACCGCGGCGGCGGTCTCGTCGCAACTCGTCTCGATGCCTAGAACGATCATGATGGGACTTTCCTCCGGCCGCCCCAGCCACTACAACAGTCAACCATGACTGACAACCCACCGATCCGCATCGGAACCAGGGGCAGCCCGCTGGCGCTGGCCCAGGCCCACGAAACGCAAGCCCGCCTTGCCCAGGCCCATCCCGAACTGGCCGCGCCGGGCGCCATCGACATCGTGGTCATCAAGACCACGGGC
>JADGAL010000310.1 GCA_015232025.1 Alphaproteobacteria bacterium | reverse complement strand
TCATGAGCCTGGGCCGGGCCGGCGGGGTGCTGGTCGGGCGCGGCGCCCGTGTGGTGCTGGCCAACGCCTGCGCGCTGCGGGTCCGCGTGTCGGGCACCCCCGAGATCTGCGCCCGCCGTCTGGCCGCCTCGCAGGGGCAAAGCGAGGCCGAGGCCTTGGCCCACGTCAACGACGTCAACCATCATCGCGGCAAGTTCGTTTGGGAGATGTTCGGTTCGCGCCTTAGCGACGCCAGCCAGTTCGACATCACCATCAACACCGACCGCATGGTCGATTTCGAGGATGTCGTCGAAATGCTGGAATCGATGGCCAAGGCGGTGCATCGCGGCAGCGTGCTGGGCAAGATCGCGGAGTGATCCCTCATACTCCGGCTGGTCCGGTCTTATACGCCCAGATAATTGCGTCGATGGGCGAATAGGCGGATTCTGATGCGTCGCATCAGATGATAGCCAATGACGGGAACTCCGTGCCCCACGGCATGAAACGAGGAATGGAAGGCGCGCGCCGCGTCGCCGAAGGCCGCGCCTTCGGGCGGTCGCGGCGCGTCCTGTTCGCGCTGGCGGTCACCGCCTGCGCGGTGTTCGTGGGCGCCATCGCCTGGTCGATTCGGCAAAACTATCGGCAAAGCATCGTGGCCGCCGAGCACGAGGCGGTGAATCTGGCGCGCGTTCTCGACGGACACGCCGAAGGGGTGTTCGCCCAGGTCGACCACCTGCTCCGCCACGTGGCGCGCGAGCATCTTTCCGGGCACGAGGCCTCGGACATGACCGAGGACGTGCTCGAACTGCCGCGCATGCGTTCGCTGATGATCGTCGACGCGGCCGGTCGGCCCGACACCATCTATGGCGGCTTCGAGGCGGGTTTCGACAGCCAAGGCGGCGCGCTTCTGGCCGGCGGCGGCGGCGGGGCCGAGGGCCTGTCGATCGGCGGCCCGTTTCGTGGCGAGGGCGGCGAATGGATGATCCCCGTCTGGCGGCCCTTGTTCCACCGCGATGGAACCGGCGCCGGCTGGGTGGTGGCGATTCTCGAAACCACCCAGTTCGCCACCTTCTACAAGTCGCTCAGCCTGGGGCAGGGCGGGCTGGTCTCGGTGGTCCACGCCGACGGCCCGCTTCTGTTCCGCGCCCCCTCGATCGAAGGCATGATCGGCCAGGACCTGTCGGGCCGGCCCTTGTTCACCGAGCATCTGGCGCGGGCGCCCAGCGGCGTGTTCCGAATCGTCACCGGCGGCGATGGGGTCGACCGGATTCAAGCCTTTCGGCGGGTCGGCGGCTTGCCGCTGGTGGTGACGGTCGGGCTGTCGGTCGACCACGTTTTGGCCGACTGGCGGCGCAACGCGCTGTATCAGGGGGCCTTCGCGCTGGGGATGGTCGGCGTGGTGGCGGCCCTGGCCCTGGCGCTGGCCCGCCAGCTTCGCCATCTGCGCGACAGCGAGCAGGGCCTCAAGGCGATCGCCGACTACACCTATGACTGGGAGCATTGGGTGGCCCCCGATGGGCGGCTCTTATGGGTCAGTCCGGCGGTGCGAAGGCTGACCGGCTATCTGCCCGCCGAATGCATGGCGATGGAGGACTTCCCGCTGCCGCTGATCCATCCCGACGAGCGGGCGACGGTGGGCGCGCAGTGGCGCGAGGCGCCCCAGGGCGGCTCGGCCCGCGACCTTGAATTCCGGCTGCTGCGCAAGGATGGCGGGATCGTTTGGGCCTCGGTCTCGTGGCAGCCGATCCGCGACGGGGCGGGGCCCTTGGGCGTGCGCTCCAGCGTGCGCGACATCACCAAGCGCCGGCTGATCGAGGACGCGTTGCTGGAAAGCCGCGCCCGCCTGACCCGCGCCCAGCAGATCGCCAAGCTGGGCTCGTGGGAATTGGACATCGACAGCGGCCGGCTGTGGTGGTCGGACGAGGTCCACCACATTTTCGGCGTCGACCAGCAAGTCGTCGAGCCCACCTATCAAACCCTGCTCGACCATGTTCACGAGGACGACCGGCTGGCGGTGATCCAGGCGATGGACGCCGCCTTGAACGAGGGCCGCCCGTTCAGCATCGACCACCGGGTCAAGCGCCCGCGCGGCGAGGAGCGACATGTCCACGAGCAGGCCGAGGTGATCCTGGACGCCGATGGCCGGCCGTCGCGCATGATCGGCACCTTGCAAGACATCACCGAACGCAAGCACATGCAATCGCAACTGGTGCAAAGCGCCAAGCTCGCCACGCTGGGCGAAATGGCCGCCGGCATGGCCCACGAGTTGAGCCAGCCCCTCAACATCATGCGCATGGCGGCCGACGGCATGCTGTTGATGCTCGAACGCGGCAAGGCTTCGGCCGAACGCCAGAAGGGCCAATTCGAATTGATCGCCGAGCAGGCGCGTCGAATGGGCGAGATCATCGACCACATCCGCATCTTCAGCCGCGCCGATTCCGGTCCCGTCGAGGTGTTCGACGCGCTGGGCGCGGTGAACATGGCGGTTTCGTTGCTGCGCCCGCAATTGCAGGCCGAGGGCATTCACATCGAGCTTGATCCGTCCAGCCAGCGCTGCCTGGTGCGTGGGCGGCCGGTCCAACTCGAGCAGGTGATGGTCAACCTGCTGACCAACGCCAAGGACGCGCTTCGCGAGCGGTTGGCGCGCAGGCCCCATCCGCCCGGACTGATCCGGGTGGGGGCCGGTTGCGCCGGCGAAACCGTGTTCATCACCGTCGCCGACAACGGCACCGGCATTCCGGCCAATCTGATCGACCGCCTGTTCGAGCCGTTCTTCACGACCAAGGAGGTGGGCTCGGGCACCGGGCTGGGGCTGTCGGTGAGTTTCGGCATCGTCGCGTCGATGGACGGCCAGATCGAGGCGCGCAACGGCCGCGAGGGGGCGGTGTTCGAGGTCGCTCTGCCCGGCGCGCGGCCCTGCCGCCCGACCGGGCGGGCCGGTCCGCTTCATATCCCGACGCCACCCCCGGCGGTCTCCGATTCCGGAGACGGCCGCCACGTCCTGGTGGTCGATGACGAGGGCCAGGCGGCGGTCGCCATGGCCGATTATCTCAACGGATTGGGGTACCGCACCACCATGGCCCGCGACGGCATGTCGGCGCTGGAGTGTTTCACGGCCGATCCCGCCGACGTGGTGGTGACCGATCTGCGCATGCCGGGCGGCGACGGCCACGCCCTGATCGAGGCGATCCGCAACCGCAACCCTCGCCAGCCGATCCTGGTGGTCACCGGCCATCTCGGCGTCACCGATCAGGACGCCGCGCCGCGCGCCGACCAGCATCTGCTGGTGATGCGCAAGCCGATCAGCCTGAAGACCCTGGGCGACAACGTCGACACCCTGAGTCGTGCCGCGGTTCCCACGCCGTCATGCCCGGACTTGATCCGGGCATCCACATGACAGCCGTACAGACGTGGATGGCCGGGTCAAGTCCGGCCATGACGGAAAAGGGGACAAAAGTGAACCTTTTGTTGGCGTCAGTGCACTAGCGGGCGGCACCCCTGCGCCAACGCCTCATGCATTCTGGTCATACCACTTCCGCGCTTAAGTGGGTCTCGTCAGAGGACTCATCAAGCCGAAGTGGTGATACCATTCAAAATCGAAAGAAAATGAATGGAGTCTGAGCAATGCTCATCCAGCCGACCCCGCCCGGCAACGGCCCCGGCGACCGTATGTTATCCAAAATAGAAAGCATACGCTCACGCCTCCCGGCAAATCTGCGTACAGAGCACTGGTACAATGACTGGCAGCACACGGTCTTCGTCATCTTGTTCGATAATTTGATGCGGGCCATTCGCGAGGATGCCGGTCGCGTCCTTTGCGAGCGATTGCTCGACAAGCTGACCGTTTATTTGTTCGTCCATTTCGTCTGCGAGGAAGAGGGAATGGCCTGGGCGGCCGATCAAGGCCATTTCGAGGCCGAGGAATTGCGCCGCCACCAGCGGGTTCACGTCCAGGTGCTGGAGGCTTGGCGCGGCGGCGTCCAGCAGCCCTTCAAGGGCGGCGAGTTGGCGCGGCGCGAATTGGGCGACCGGGTCGAGGACTTCTTCCAGGCCATCTTGCGCCACATCGAAGCCTTCGATCAGATCAGCTATGGCGCGCGCTCGGGCCGCTCGGCCGACGCGATCCGCTCGGAAATCGCCCACCTGTCGCGCTCGGGGCTGCCGCTGTCGCCCAACATGAAGGGCGCCATCGCGGTGGTCGATCTGTGCGATCC
>JADGAL010000030.1:3173-18907 GCA_015232025.1 Alphaproteobacteria bacterium | reverse complement strand
CCGCGCGGCCGGCGTCGAGCAGGCGGCGGGCCAGGGCGATGGCGACCGGCGTCTTGCCGGCCCCGCCGACCACCAGATTGCCGACGCACACCACCGGCACCGGCGCCCGCCAGGGTTTCACGATCCATCGCCGCAGGGTTCCGACCGCCGCGAAGGCTAGGCCGGCCGGCAGCAGCAGCGTCGGCAGCGCGCCGCCATGGCGCCAGAAGTCAGGGGCGCGCATCGGCCGGCTCGATGGCCGGGCGGCCCATGCGACGGTCGGCCTCGGCGGTCAGGTCGTTGAGCGCCGATTCGAGTCGCAGGCGGGCGGCCTCGCGGGTTTCGGAGTCGGCGTCGCGCGCCACCAGGATCGGCTCGCCCCACAGGAAGACGCCGCGGGTGAAGGGCAGCGGTACCATGAAGCGGTCCCAGCTTCCCAGGATCACCGCATGGGACGCCGAGAAGCTGGCCGGAATCACCGGCACCCCGGCCAGCCGCGCCGCCGCGATCACGCCATCGCTGGCCACGCGCATGCGCGGACCGCGCGGACCGTCCGGCGTGATGCCGACGCAAGTGTCGGCTTTCAACAATTTCAGCAGTCCGCGCAGCCCGGCCGTGCCGCCGCGCGTCGTGCTGCCGGGGACCGAGCCGACTCCCAGATGGGCGATGGCGCGGGCGATCAACTGGCCGTCGCGATGCTCGGAGACCAGCATGCTGATCGGCTTGCCGTCCGGCCAGATGCCGCTCATGCACAGCAGCCGGCCATGCCAGAAGGCGATCACGAAGGGCTTGCCGTCGCGCCACAACGCCCGCGCCGCGTCGCCGCCCTCGTGCTGGAAGTGGGCGCTGCGCAGCACCAGCCGGACATAGCCGGCCACCATGCGGCACAGCGCGCCGCGCAACCTCTCGTTCTCGGCGATTCGCAGCCGCATTCAGGCCCTCGCGCGGCGCGGTTCGAGGGCGTGTAGGCGGGCATAGGCGCCGCCATGCGCCATCAGCCCGACATGGTCGCCCGATTCGATCACCCGGCCGCGGTCGATCACGTGGATCAGATCGGCGTCGACCACCGTCGACAGGCGATGGGCGACCACGATGGTGGTGCGGCCGCGCATCAGGCGCTCCAAGGCCTCTTGCACCTGGCGTTCGGACTCGGTGTCGAGCGCCGAGGTCGCCTCGTCGAGCAGCAGGATCGGCGCGTCCTTCAGCATGGCCCGCGCGATGGCCAGACGCTGGCGCTGCCCCCCCGAGAGGCGCACGCCCTGCTCGCCGACCATGGTGTCCCAGCCCTGGGGCAGCGCCTGGATGAAATCCAGCGCGGCGGCCGAGCGGGCGGCGGCCTCGATCTCGGCGTCGCTGGCGCCGGGGCGGCCGAAGGCGATGTTGGCGCGCACCGTGTCGTCGAACAGGGTGATCTCTTGGCTGACCAGGGCCATGGCGCCGCGCAGGCTGGCCAGGGTGACCGCGCGCAGATCCTGGCCGTCGATGGTGATCCGCCCGTCGGTGGCGTCGTAGAAGCGGGCGATCAGGTTGAGGATGGTCGATTTGCCGGCGCCCGAGGGGCCGACCAGCGCCACCCGGCGCCCGGCCGGCACGTCGAGATCGACGCCGTCCAGCGCCGTCTTCTCGCCGTCATAGGTGAAATAGACGTTCTCGAACCGCACCCGTCCGCCGGTCACCACCAGCGGCTTGGCGTCGGCGCGTTCGGCGATGGCGGGGCGCTCGTCCAGCAGGGCGAAGACGCGCTGGGCGGCGGCCAGCCCCTCTTGCAGGCTGGCGTTCAGATTGGCCAGCGACTTCATCGGCTGATAGGCCATCAACAGCGCGGTGACGAACGAGAAGAAGGCGCCCGCCGTGGTGGCGCCCTCGATGACGCGCGAGCCGCCATAGACGATCACGATGGCGACGGCGGCGCCGCCCAGCGTCTCCATGATCGGGCTGGCGGCGGCGCGGGTGCGGGCGGCGCGATAGACGTGGGAATAGATCGCCTCGACCACCGCGCGCACCTTGCCCGACTCGCGGGACTCCATGGCGTAGGACTTGATGACCCGCATGCCCTGGAAGCTTTGCTCCAAGATGGTGGTGAAGCGGGCGATCTCCTCTTGGGTGTCGGTCGAGGCGCGGCGCATCCGCCGCCCCAGCCGCACGATCGGCAGGATGGCGATCGGGAAGGCGATGAACGAGACCGCCGCCAGCATCCAGTCCTGATAAAACATCAAGGCGACCAGGAAGATCACCGACAGGGTGTCCTTGCCGAAGCTGGTCAACGCGTTCGAGACGGCGCCGCGCATCATGTTGACGTCGACGGTCAGCCGGCTGACCAGCGCCCCCGTCGCGGTGCCGTGGAAAAAGGCGAGGTCGAGGCCCAGCAGATGCTCGAACAGCCGGCACTGCATGCCGGCGATGATGCGCTGGCCGACCTGGGCCAGCAGCGCCGCCTGCCCATAGCTGGCCAGGCCCTTGACCAGGAAGGTCAGCAGCACGGCGCCGCCCACCGGCCACAGCAGGGCCAAGTCGCGCTCGACGAACACCTTGTTGACCACCGGGTCCATCAGCCAGGCCGAGGCGGCGGTGGCGGCCGCCACCACCGCCATGCAGGCCAGCGCCATGGCGATGCGCCCGGCGTAAGGGCGCACGCCCTCGCGCAGCAGGCGGCGGATCAGCAGCCAGGTGGACTGGTCGAGCGGTACCCTCGTCTTGGCCAAGCATCCCATCCGGATCAATAAAGGCCGACCATATAGCACGGCCGCCCAAGGGGTTGAAGGGCTGGGGGCGCAGAAAGCCATTCCCCTACCCGGACATGGGGTGTAAGAGAGGCGACCCGAATCGTGACAGCCCGACATGACCGAAGCAGTGCCCGAAAGCGCCCCCGAACTAGCGGTGGTGGTGCCCGTCAAGAACGAGGCCGACAACATCCTGCCGCTGATCGGCGAGATTCACCAAGCCCTGGACGGCGTCGCCGTCTTCGAGGTGATCTATGTCGACGATGGCAGCGACGACCAGACGCCTTCCCGCCTGATCGAGGCGGGGCGCGCCTTTCCGCGCCTGCGCGTCCTGCGCCACCGCAAAAGCTGCGGCCAAAGCCAGGCGGTGGCGACCGGCGTGCGCCATGCCCGCGCGCCCTTGATCGCCACGCTGGACGGCGACGGCCAGAACGATCCGGCCGACATCCCCGCCCTGCTGGCCATGATGCGCGACTGCCCCGAGGCCGAGCGCGACCGCCTGATGATCGCCGGCCATCGGCGCAAGCGCCAAGACACCGGCCTGCGCCGGCTGTCGTCGCGCGTCGCCAACGGGGTGCGCGCCGGCCTGTTGGGCGACGACACGCCCGATTCGGGCTGCGGGCTCAAGCTGTTTTCCAGGCAAGCGTTCCTCGACATGCCGCGCTTCGACCACATGCACCGCTTCCTGCCGGCCTTGATGCTGCGCCAGGGCGGACGGGTGGTCTCGGTGGCGGTCAACCACCGCCAGCGCGAACGCGGCGTGTCCAAATACGGGGTGTGGAACCGCCTGTGGGTGGGCATCGTCGACCTGTTCGGCGTGATGTGGCTGCAACGGCGCGCCAACCGTCCCGAGGTCGAGGAGTCGCCGCGATGATGAAGCCGCGGCTGCTGCTGAAGGGATTGGTGCTGATCGCCAGCTTCGCCGCCATCGGCTACGCGGTGACGGAAAGCGGGCTGGGCGCCATGCTCGACACCGCCTGGATCGACAACGAGGTGCGCGGCAAGGGCCTGACCGGCGAGGCGCTGTTCATGGCGATCGCCACGGTGGCGGTGGCGATCGGGGTGCCGCGCCAGATGGTCAGCTTCCTGGCCGGCTACGCCTTCGGGCTGTGGCTGGGGACCGGGTTGGCCCTGCTGGCCTCGACCCTGGGCTGCGTCATGGCGTTCGGCTATGCCCGGCTGCTCGGCCGCGGGCTGGTCGAGGCGCGCTTCGCGTCGCGCATCCGGCGCATCGACGCCTTCCTGGCCGGCAATCCCTTCACCATGACCCTGCTGATCCGCTTCCTGCCGATCGGATCGAACGTCGTCACCAATTTGGTGGCCGGCGTGACCAGCGTGCGGCCCTTGCCGTTCTTCGCCGGCTCGGCGGCCGGCTATGTGCCGCAAACCCTGATCTTCGCCCTGCTGGGGGCCGGCATCGAGTTGAACCCGCAGGCCGCCACGGCGGTCAGCGCCGCCCTGTTCGTGGTCTCGGCGCTGCTGGGCGTCCACCTGTTCCGCCGCTTCCGCAATGGCCGCGCGCTCGACCCCGACATCGAGGCGGCGCTGGACGAGGAAACGGCCGCGCGTTGACCGGCCCGTCCAATTCGCCATGAACCTTGACAAATCGGCGATGTCCCAATAGATGATTGGCACTCATCCCGCCTGAGTGCTAACAATCGCGCCGGGACGGGGTATCGGATTGAGAACGATCGATTCGTTCGTTTACGAAGGAGACTGTGAATGAAGTTCAGACCGCTCCACGACCGGGTCGTGGTCAAGCGCCTCGAGGGCGAGGAAAAGACCGCCGGCGGGATCATCATCCCCGACACCGCCAAGGAGAAGCCCCAGCAGGGCGAGATTCTCGCCGTTGGTCCGGGCGCTCGCGGCGAGGACGGCAAAGTCACTCCGCTCGACGTCAAGGTGGGTGATCGGATCCTGTTCGGCAAGTGGTCGGGCACGGAAGTCACGATCGAGGGCTCCGAAGTCCTGATCATGAAGGAATCCGACGTCATGGGCGTCATCGGTTAATTCGGAAGGATCGAGAAATATGGCTGCCAAGGAAGTCAAATTCGGCTCCGACGCTCGTCAGCGCATGCTGCGCGGCGTCGACATCCTCGCCGACGCCGTCAAGGTGACGCTAGGCCCCAAGGGTCGCAACGTCGTCCTCGAGAAGTCGTTCGGCGCGCCCCGGATCACCAAGGACGGCGTCACCGTCGCCAAGGAGATCGAGCTGGCCGACAAGTTCGAGAACATGGGCGCCCAGATGGTGCGCGAAGTGGCCTCGAAGACCGCCGATCTGGCGGGTGACGGCACCACCACCGCCACCGTGCTGGCCCAGGCCATCGTGCGCGAAGGCGTCAAGGCCGTCGCCGCCGGCATGAACCCGATGGACCTGAAGCGCGGCATCGACATCGCCGTCGACGCGGTCGTCTCGACCGTCAAGTCGCGCTCCAAGAAGGTCTCGACCAACGAGGAGATCGCCCAGGTCGGCACCATCTCGGCCAACGGCGCCAAGGACATCGGCGAGATGATCGCCAAGGCCATGGAGCGGGTCGGCAACGAGGGCGTCATCACCGTCGAGGAGGCCAAGGGCCTCGAGACCGAGCTGGACGTCGTCGAGGGCATGCAGTTCGACCGGGGCTACACCTCGCCGTACTTCATCACCAACGCCGAGAAGATGACCTGCGAGCTGGAAAACCCCTACATCCTGCTCCACGAGAAGAAGCTGTCCGGCCTGCAGCCCCTGCTGCCGGTGCTGGAGGCCGTGGTGCAGTCGGGTCGTCCGCTGATCATCGTCGCCGAAGACATCGAAGGCGAGGCCCTGGCCACCCTGGTGGTCAACAAGCTGCGTGGCGGCCTGAAGGTCGCCGCCGTCAAGGCGCCGGGCTTCGGCGATCGTCGCAAGGCGATGCTGGAAGACATCGCCGTGCTGACCGGCGGCCAGGTGATCTCGGAAGATCTCGGCATCAAGCTTGAGAACGTCAACCTGGACATGCTGGGCACCGCTCGCAAGGTGACCATCACGAAGGAAGACACCACCATCGTCGACGGCTCGGGCGCCAAGGGCGACATCGAAGCCCGCTGCAAGCAGATCCGCGCGCAGACCGAGGAGACCACCTCGGACTACGACCGCGAGAAGCTGCAAGAGCGTCTGGCGAAGCTGGCTGGCGGCGTCGCCGTCATCCGCGTCGGTGGCGCCACCGAGGTCGAGGTCAAGGAGCGCAAGGATCGCGTCGACGACGCGCTGCATGCGACCCGCGCCGCGGTCGAGGAAGGCGTGATCGCCGGCGGCGGCTCGGCCCTCCTGTACGCCACCCAGGCGCTGGAAAGCCTCGCCACCGCGAACGAGGACCAGAAGGTCGGCATCGAGATCGTTCGCCGCGCCCTGGTCGCTCCGGCGCGCCAGATCGCCGAGAACGCCGGCCATGACGGCGCGGTGATCTCGGGCAAGCTGCTCGAGAAGGGTGATCCGAACTACGGCTTCGACGCCCAGACGGGCACCTATTGCGACATGCTGAAGGCCGGCATCATCGACCCCACCAAGGTCGTGCGCACCGCCCTGCAGGACGCCGCGTCGGTGGCCGGTCTGCTGATCACCACCGAGGCGATGGTCGCCGAGCGCCCCGAGAAGAAGTCTCCGCCCCCGGGCGGCGGCGGCATGGGTGACATGGGCGACATGGGCTTCTAAGCCCAACTCGCGTCCAGGTTGGGAAGGGGGCCGCGTCAGCGGCCCCCTTTTTCATTTAAGATGCCGAAATTCCTTGCCTCGGCGGCCCGCTGGCATTACCAGTCTCAAGTCCTGGGAACGACGATGGGTAGCGTGCCGATGGCTCGGCTAATCGCGGTGGTCGAGGATGAAGCGATCGTCCTGGTCGGCTATCAGATGCTCTTCGAGAGTTGGGGCTACGACGTGGTCGCCGTCGCCTCGGCCGACGAGGCGCTGGCGCGGCTGTCCGCCCTGGCCCGCGCTCCCGACGTGGTTGTGGCCGATTATCGCCTGAAGCATGGCCGCACCGGGGTCGAGGCCATCCGCGCGATCCAGGCCGCCTGGGGGGACGCCGTTCCGGGCATCCTGGTGACCGGCGACACCGGCGCCGACCGCCTGCGCGAAGCCGCCGCCAGCGGCCTGCCCCTGCTGCACAAACCGGTCAACGCCCAACAGCTTCAAGCCCTGATCGACCGGGCGATAGCGGGGGCCTGAGCGCCTCGCTTGGCTCGTCACCTATTTTGGCCGTCATACCCGCGAAAGCGGGTATCCACCCGATCGTGGCGCTCTTTGGCCGCTTCGTCAAAGAGCGCATGCCACTTCTGAGGTTGTATGCGCCGGCATGGATACCCGCTTTCGCGGGTATGACGTTAGAGGTCCGACTATTTGCCCCGCCGGATGCGCGATGTCGGCTGCTCCTCGATGGCGCGGTAGCGGGCCAGATATTGCGGCAGGATGGCTTCGGCGTTGGTCGGCGCGACGCCCAGGGCCTCGAGGCCGGGGGTCTTGCCGGTCAGCACGTTGTCGGTTTCCATCAGCCGCATCTGGTCGGGGGTGAGCGGCGGGGTGGGCAGGTATTTCAGGAAGGCCGCCTGGATGCGCCCCACCGCGAAGGGCAGCGGCACCAGCAGCCGGCGGCGGTCGGTGAATTCCAGGACCAGCTCCATGATCCGCTTCATCGAATAGACCGTGGGGCCGCCCAGCTCGTAGGTCTTGCCGCCATGGGCGCGCGAATCGCGGATCGCCGCCATCACCGCGTCGGCCACGTCGCCGACATAGACCGGCTGGAATTTCGGGCCGCCGCTTCCGAAGAAGTCGATCGACAGGCCGTGCGGCTTCAGCCCGTCCTTGGTGAAGACCGGCAGCACCGGGGTGAAGCTGGACAGCTTGGCGAATCGGTTGAAGAAATCGTCCTCGGGGCCGAACACCACGCTGGGGCGCAGGATGGTGGCCTTGGGGAAGGCCGCCTTGACCGCCGCCTCGCCGGCCGCCTTGCTGCGCGCGTAGGCCGAGCCGGACTTGGCGTCGGCGCCCAACGCCGAGATGTGGACCAGCGCGGCCGAGCCCGCCTCGGCGGCGGCGCGGGCGATGGTGGCGGCGCCTTCGACATGGACCGCCTGGAAGCCGCGCCGGCCGCGCTCGTAAAGAATCCCGACCAGCGAAACCACCGCCTCGGCGCCGTGGACGGCGCGGCGCACCGATTCGGGGTCGCCGATGTCGGCGCGCATCGGCACGATCTGCTCGACGTCGCCCATCGGCTTCAGGAAGTTGGCGGCCTCGGGGTCGCGCACCGCGACCCGCACAATCCAGCCATCGGCGGCCAAGCGGCGCACCACATGGCGCCCGATGAAACCCGATCCTCCGAAGACGGTAGCGACCCGACGCGACATGAACGGCCTCCCAGGGCATACGAACGCTTGCGGGGCAAACTAAAGGACGCGAGGCCGTATGGCAACGCCCCTCCTCAAAAGCTGTTGACAGCCCCATTCGCCCCGATGTAGTTATCCCCCCCTCGGCGGGGCTTAAACGCCTTTGCCGGGTGTGCCCAGGTGGCGGAATTGGTAGACGCGCTAGATTCAGGTTCTAGTGGCCGAAAGGTCGTGGAAGTTCGAGTCTTCTCCTGGGCACCATTTTTTTCCCGGTTCGCGGGGTACGCATGACGGTTACGGTTCACCGCGGCGATTTGCCCCCCGGACTGCGCTTCGGCGATTGCGTCGCCGTCGACTCCGAGACCATGGGTCTCGACCTGCATCGTGACCGCCTGTGCGTCGTCCAGCTTTCGGCTGGCGACGGCTCGGCCCATCTGGTGCATTTCCCCAAGCCGGTCTACGACGCGCCCAATCTGGCGGCGCTGATGGCCGACCCGTCGGTGACCAAGCTGTTCCACTTCGCCCGCTTCGACCTGGCGATGATCGAGCGCCATCTCGGCGTGCGGGTCGAGCCGGCGTGGTGCACCAAGATCGCCTCGCGGCTGACCCGCACCAACACCGACCGCCACGGCCTCAAGGATCTGTGCCGCGATCTTCTGGGCATCGATCTTTCGAAGCAGCAGCAATGCTCGGATTGGGGAACCGACGAACTGTCGCCCGATCAGATGGCGTACGCCGCCTCGGACGTGCTGTATCTCCATGCCCTGAAGGGCAAGCTCGAGCACCTGCTCGACCGCGAGGGCCGGCGCGGCTTGGCCGAGGCCTGTTTCCGCTTCCTCCCCGACCGGGCCGGCCTGGACCTCGCCGGATGGTCCGAACAGGACATCTTCGCCCACTGACCGGCGGTGGCGTTGATTTCGGGCCGCGCCATGGGCATACTTCTTGCAATCCAACGGCAACCCCGAGTGACCGGCCGCATGACCATCCATGGAACCGCCGTGACGCGTGGCGACCCCGCCAGCGATCTCGACTCGGCGCGCCGCGTGCTGGGCAACGAGGCCCAGGCCCTGACCGTCCTTGGCGAAAGCTTGGGCGCCGAGTTCGTGCGCGCCTTGGATCTGATCGCCGGGGCCAGCGGTCGCGTGGTGGTCACCGGCATGGGCAAAAGCGGCCACATCGCCCGCAAGATCGCCGCCACCTTCTCGTCGACCGGCACGCCGTCGATGTTCGTCCACCCGGCCGAGGCCAGCCATGGCGACCTGGGCATGATCACCCCGGCGGACGCCGTGCTGGCCTTGTCCAACTCGGGCGAGACGCCCGAACTGTCCGACGTGGTCGCCTATACCCGCCGCTTCGCCATTCCGCTGGTCGCGGTGACCAGCGGGCGGGGCAGCACGCTGGCCGACGCGGCCGATGTCGCGCTGGTGCTTCCGCCCCTGCCCGAAGCCTGCCCGATGGGCCTGGCGCCCACCACCTCGACCACCATGACCCTGGCGCTGGGCGACGCCCTGGCCGTGGCCTTGCTTGAGCGCAACGGATTCTCGGCGGCCGATTTCAAGGTCTTCCATCCGGGCGGACAGCTTGGCCGGCGCCTGTTGCGGGTGGGCGACCTGATGCATGGGGGCGCCGCCGTGCCGCTGGTGCCGCTGCATCTGCGCATGACCGAGGTGATTCCCGAGATGACCGGCAAAAGCTTCGGCTGCGCCGGGGTGATCGACGAGCGCGGCGTGCTGGCCGGCGTGATCACCGATGGCGATCTGCGCCGCCACATGTCGCGCGATCTGGTCGACCAGACGGCGGCCGAGGTGATGACCCGCGCGCCGCGCACCATCGGGCCGCGCCTGCTCGCCGTCGAGGCCTTGCAGCAGATGAACGCCCGCGCCATCACCAGCCTGTTCGTGGTCGATGACGAGGGCCGCCCGATCGGCATCCTGCACGTCCACGACTGCCTGCGGACGGGGCTGGCATGATGCGGAGCATCCTGGCCGGCCATGTCGAGCCGTCCCGGCCGGCCCGCATCGGGCTGGGGGTGGCGCGCTACAGCCGCTTCGTCTTCCTCATGAAGGTGCTGCTGCCCGCCCTGGCGGTGACCCTGCTGGGTCTGGTGGTGATCTGGCCCGGCCTGACGGCGATCGAGGTGCGGTTCAGCTTGGGCTTCGCCGATGTCGACGGCCGGGTCGGCGACACCCTGACGATGACCAATCCGCGCTATTTCGGCAGCGACGCCGAGAACCGGCCCTTCACCGTGACGGCGCTGGAGGCGCGGCGCAGCCACCCCGAATCGCCGGTGGTGATGCTGTCGTCGCCGACCGCCGACATGTCGCTGGACAATGGGGCCGGCGTGATGCTCGACGCCGACGCCGGCTATTACCTCCAGCGCGAGAACGCGGTCGATCTGGCCGGCAGCGTCGATCTCTATCACGACCAGGGCTACGAGGTTCACACCTCGAGCGCCCGCATCGAACTGGGCGACGCCACGGTGCGCGGCGTCGAGCCGGTGCTCGCCCAGGGCTCGTTCGGCATCGTCGAGGGCGAGGGCTTCACGGTCGGCGAACGCGGCCGCCGCATCGAGGTCACCGGCCGCAGCCGCGCCGTCCTCAACGCGGCGGGAGGGCGGAAATGATCGGAAAGAAGAAAAAGATCAACCACCAAGACACCAAGGGCACCAAGGTTCACCAAGGGAGTTTTCTTGGTGCCTCTTGGTGGTCTTGGTGTCTTGGTGGTGAATCGGACGTAGCCCGCGCGCCGGCCAGGAAGAAAGCGCACCGTCTTCCCGCCGTCCTCCTCCTGACCCTGTGGACATTCACCGCGCAGGCCCAGGGGTTCGATCTGTCGGGCGGCGATGGCGGGCCGATCGAGGTCTATGCCGACAAGGGCATCGAATGGACCCAGGACGGCAAGAGGTTCGTCGCCCGCGGCAACGCCCGCGCGGTGCGCGGCCGGGTCACCGTGACGGCCGACAGCCTGACCGCCCATTACCGCGAACTGGACGGCAAGACCGAGGTGTGGCGGCTGGAGGCCGAGGGCGCCGTGACCATCGCCACACCCAGCGAGACCGCGACCGGCGCCCGCGCCTCGTATCAGATCGACGACGGCCGTTTCGTGCTGACCGGCCAGCCGCGGCTGGTGGCCGGCAACGACACGGTTTCGGCGCGCGACACCATCGAATACGAGGAAAAGACCCGCACGGCGGTGGCGCGCGGCGAGGCCCAGGCCACCCGCAACGGCCGCACCATCCACTCCGAGGTTCTGCGCGCCTGGTTCAAGGACGGCCGCGACGGCCTTAAGCTGTCGCGGTCCGAGGCCGAGGGCGCGGTGGCCATCACCACCGAGCGCGAGACGGTGACCGGCGAGCGGGCCCGCTACAACGCCGAAACGGGTATCGCCACCATGGAGGGTTCGGTTAAGATCACGCGCGGCGAAAACCAGCTGAATGGCGGCTTCGCCGAGGTGAATCTGGATACCGGCGTCAGCCGGCTGTTCGCGGCGGCGCCCGGCAAGCCAGGGGGTCGGGTGAAGGGCCTGTTCGTGCCGAAGAAGGACGAGGCACAACGGTGAGCGCTGGACGGGTCAGGGAGGATGGCGAGGCCGGGGCGGCGCGCGCGGCGCCGCGGCTGGTCGCCGACAATGCCGGGCTGGTCGCCTCGAATCTCGGCAAGGGCTTCCGCCGCCGGCCGGTGCTGCGCGACGTCACGCTGTCGGTGCGGCGCGGCGAGGCGGTCGGGCTGCTTGGCCCCAACGGCGCCGGCAAGACCACCTGCTTCTATCTCATCACCGGGCTGATCAGCCCCGATGTCGGCAGCATCACCCTGGACGGCCAGGACGTCACCGACTTGCCGATGTATCGCCGCGCCCGCCTGGGGATCGGCTATCTGCCGCAAGAGGCGTCGATCTTCCGCGGCCTGACCGTCGAGAACAACATTCTGGCGGTGCTCGAGGTGGTCGAGCCGATCCGCGACCGGCGCGAGGCGATGCTGGAGTCGCTGCTCGCCGAATTCTCGATCACCCATCTGCGCCGCGCCCCGGCGCTGGCTTTGTCGGGCGGCGAGCGGCGGCGGGTCGAGATCGCCCGCGCCCTGGCCTCGCAGCCGCATTTCATCCTGCTCGACGAGCCGCTGGCCGGCATCGACCCGATCGCGGTCAGCGACATCCGCGACCTGGTGGGCCATCTGAAGCATCGCGGCATCGGCGTCTTGATCACCGACCACAATGTCCGCGAGACGCTGGACATCATCGACCGCGCCTACATCCTGCACGATGGCATGGTGTTGATGGAGGGCCGCCCCTCCGAGATCGTCGCGCACGAGGGCGTGCGGCGGGTCTATCTCGGCGAACGTTTCAGTCTGTAGATGGCGATGGGCCTCTCACCCCGATTGGATCTGAGGCAGAGCCAATCCCTTGTCATGACGCCGCAATTGCAGCAGGCGATCAAGCTGCTGCAATTGTCCAACATGGAACTGACCAACTTCGTCGAGCAGGAACTCGAGCGCAATCCGCTGCTTGAACGCGACGAGGGCGACCATGACGGACCCGACGAGGCGCCGCGGCCCGATCTTCAGCCGCCGCCCGAGCCGGCCTTGCTCGACGCGGTGCAGGGCCAGACGGAATCGCCGCTCGACATCGAGGTCGACAACACCTGGAACAACGACAGCCCGTCCGACGGCGAGGGCGGCGAGGCCTTCGCCGACTGGGGCCGCGGCGGCAGCGCCGGCTTCGACGGCGACGACGGCAACCTGGAACAGACGGTGGCGCGCGACGTCAGCCTGCGCGAACACTTGGTCTCGCAGCTCAATCTCGATATTCACGACCCGGCCGACAAGCTGATCGGGCTGCACCTGATCGAGATGCTGGACGGCGCCGGCTGGATCGGCGGCGACCTGGCCGAACTGGCCGCCCAGCTTGGCTGCGACGTCGCCCATGTCGAGGCGGTGCTGGCCCGGCTGCAACGCTTCGATCCGCCCGGCATCTTCGCGCGCGGCCTCAAGGAATGCCTGGCGCTGCAACTGATCGACCGCAATCGCTACGACCCGGCGATGGCCGCTTTGCTCGACCACCTGGACATGCTGGCCCGGCGCGATCTGGCCGGGCTGCTAAGGGTGTGCGGCGTCGATTCCGACGATCTGGCCGAGATGATCGGCGAGATCCGCGCGCTGGACCCCAAGCCGGCGCTGGCCTTCGACCACGCGGTCGCCCAGCCGGTCACCCCCGACGTGCTGATGCGCGCCAATCCGGGAGCCGGCGGCGGCTGGATCGTCGAGTTGAACACCGAGACCCTGCCGCGCGTGCTGGTCAATACCCGCTATTACGCCCACGTCGCCAAGGGCGCCACCAAGGATGACAAGACCTATTTGTCCGAGCGGCTGCAATCGGCCAACTGGCTGGTCAAGTCGTTGCATCAGCGCGCCACCACCATCCTGAAGGTGGCCACCGAGATCGTGCAGCAGCAGGACGCGTTCTTCGTCAAGGGGGTGCGTCATCTTCGCCCGCTGGTGCTGCGCGACATCGCGACGGCGATCAGCATGCACGAAAGCACGGTCAGCCGGGTGACGGCCAACAAGTACATGCAGACGCCGCGCGGCATCTACGAGCTGAAATATTTCTTCACCCAGGCGATCGCGGCGGCGTCGGGGGGCGAGGCCCATTCCGCCGAGGCGGTTCGCGATCGAATCAAGACCATGATCGACCGCGAAGAACCCAGCGACATCTTGTCCGATGACAAGATCGTGGAACTGTTGAAGACCGATGGTATCGACATCGCCCGCCGCACGGTGGCAAAGTATCGGGAGGCCATGCGCATCCCCTCTTCGGTGCAGCGACGGCGCGAAAAGGCGCTTGGTGTTTAGGTCCGAGGCTGTGGGGGCGCTTGACTCGTGGCGGGGCCGGGCCTATGTTCCGGCGCTTCGTGGCCCCCAGCAGGCCGGGCGGGAACGCAAGGACGTCCAGGGAATGACGAAGGCCGAACGGGCCGGCGTCGAGCGGTGTTTTTTCTGCTGCGGCAGGCACCGCGCAACGTATTCACGAGGGATGGACCATGGAAATCGCTGACCTGCTCAGTCCGCAAGGGGTGATTCCCAATCTGCGCGCGACAAGCAAGAAGCAGGCGTTGCAGGAACTGGCGCGCCGCGCCGCCGAGTTGACCGGGATGCACGAGCGGGCGGTGTTCGACGTGCTGCTGGAGCGCGAGCGGCTGGGCACCACCGGGGTCGGCAACGGCATCGCCATCCCGCACGGCAAGCTGGCCACGCTCGACCGCCTGCACGGCCTGTTCGCCCGCCTTGAGCGCCCAATCAATTTCGAATCGATCGACGAACAGCCGGTCGATCTCATCTTCCTGCTGCTCGCCCCCGAATCGGCGGGCGCCGACCATCTGAAGGCGCTGGCCCGCGTGTCGCGTCTGCTGCGCGACAAGGGCGTGTGCGAAAAGCTGCGGGGCACCGACAGCTGCGAAGGGCTGTTCGCCCTGCTGACCGAATCACCGGCCAGCCGCGCCGCTTGACGGAATCCCGATGATTTTGGCCGTCATACCCGCGAAAGCGGGTATCCATCTGATCGCTGATCGCGGTGCTCTTCGGATGCGCGCATGCCCTAGCGCGAAGCTTCCGCGGGAATGACGATCATGTGGTCGCGCCCGAAGCCTCGCCTCAAGCGCGCGCCAGCAACGTCTCCCGCATGTCGCCGAGCAAAGCCAAAAGCCCATCACGGTCGACGCCGTCGCTCGCCATCAGGTGGCGGGTCACCGGGTCGTCGATCAGGTCGATCAGCGCGGGCTCGTCATTGTTCGTGAAGCTTTCCGAAGGACGCTCGTTGCGCGGCAGGTTGGCGGAAATCGGCCGACGCACGCGTTCACCCGCCGCACTCGCGGGCTTGCAAGCATGCACAATCATGACGCTACCCCCATTTGGCATTGGTGTTGTCTTTTATGCTTCTGATCCTACCATAGTAGACGCCGAGTGTTGATCAAGAAAATCCGGCATTATACTATCGGGTAGATAAGCAACTTCTTTAGTTCCAATTTTATGCAAAGGCCGGCATCCTGCGACGGCCCCCGCGATATGGGGTCCGGGTCGGCGTCGGGCAAGGGGCCAAGCGGATTTCAGGCGGGAATGCCCAAGCTGGCCGCCACTTCGGCGACCGGCAAATCGGCCAGATCGGGCCGTCGCAGCACGGTGACGGCGCCGCGCGGGGCGCAGCGCGCCGGGTCGGACTCCGCCGAGAACAGCACCGCGCAACGGCAGCCCGCGGCGGCCAGCAGATGCATCGGTCCGGTGTCGTTGCCCAGGGCGAGCGTGGCGGCGCGGCCCAGCCCGACCAGATCGGCGAGGCGGGTGGTGCGCCCCGTCAGGTCGATGGCCGACGGGCAGGCCGCCTTGATGCGGGCGTTGACCGCCCGCTCGCTTTCGGTGCCGATCAGCACGGGAACCAGCCCCGCCTGGGCCAGCCGCGTCGCCAGTTCGGCGAAATGCCCGGCCGGCCAGCGCTTGGCCGGCCGGTGCGGCGCGCCGCCGGGCGCCAGGACGGCGAAGCTTGCCGGCAAGCCGAAACCCGCGATGTCGGCCGGCACCCAGGACAGATCGGGGGGTGGGACGGCGTCGATGCCGGCCATCGCCAATTGCTCGGCCTGGCGATCGATGGTGTGCATGGCGCCGCGGGCGGGATTGGCGTGGGGATGCGAGCAGCCGCGCGCGTTGCCCGACCAGG
>JADGAL010000030.1:2228-3020 GCA_015232025.1 Alphaproteobacteria bacterium | reverse complement strand
ACCAGGGCGACGATCCCGCCAACGCGGCGAAGGGCTTGGTGGTCAGCAGGGTGATCCGATCGCCCGAATGGTGGGCGCGGATGGCGGCCATCGGCCCCATCGCCTGCACGAAATCGCCCAGCGCCCCCAGCTTGATCACCAGGATGTGGCGGGCCATCAGTCCTCGGCGCTCAGCAGTTCCGCATAGACCTCCAGGGTCTGCTCGCACATGCGTTGACGCGGGAACTGGTCGCGCGCATGGGCGATCGAGCGCTGGGCCAGGGCCTCGCGCTCCGTGGCCGACAGGGCCAGCACGCGGGCGATCGCGGCGGCCAGGGCGGCGGGCTCGCGGGGGGGCACCCGCCAGCCGGTCTCGCCATCGGGCAGCACCGTCTCGCGCGAGCCGCCGTGCTCGGTGGCGACCACCGGCCGGCCCATCGCCTGCGCCTCGACCGACACGCGGCCGAACGCCTCGGGGTCGGTCGAGGCCGAGACCACCACGTCGGTCAACATGTAGGCGGCGGGCATGTCGTTGCACTGGTCCACCACATGGACCACGTCGGCCAGCCCGCGCGCCCGCGCCAGCGACACCAGCTCCTCGCGATAGGCGTCGCGGCCCTGGTCCGATCCGACCAGCAGACAGCGCACATCCTTGCGGCCCAAGAGGGCCAGCGCCTCGATCAGCACGGTCTGGCCCTTCCAGCGGGTCAGGCGGCCGGGCAGCATGATGACCGGGCAGTCCTCGGGCAGCCGCCACTGGCGGGCCAGTTGGATGATCCGCTCGGCGCTGACCCGCGCCGGGGCGAAGCGGTC